>CAZUGW010000277.1:1332-4838 GCA_964620055.1 uncultured bacterium | reverse complement strand
CCCATCCCGCCTCCCCGCTACCGTCCTGCTATCTACCAAGTCGCTTCCTGAGAGCCCACCGGATTCCGAAGCGCGCCAACCTCCCCGCGAAGCCCTCCTCGCCCGCGCCGGAGGAGGGGGGGGAGGGAGTCTGGGGGCGTGGCGGAGGGCGCTGCAGATTGTCACACCTCTCGTGTACGGCAGGAGCTTGCCGTGTCCGCGTGGTACTTCCTCCTAGACCGAGCTTGCCCGCCAGAGCGGTTTTTTCAGGAGCAGTCAGTGCGACAAGTCGTCATTGACAATCCGGTCCTCAACACCCCCTACTCCGAGCCGACGCGGCATTTCCGCTTCGACGAAGAGGGGATCACCAATGAGATCATCGAGGAGCGACGCATCAGCTCCTACTTCGTTCCTGTGGCCAAGCCCCGCAAGAAGGGCAAGCAGATGGTCTTGGACACGGAATGGACCGAGGAGCGCATCCAGGAGAACCAGTTCATCAACCAGGTCCGCGAGCGGGTCGCGATCTGGCGACGCGGCGGCCATCAGGGTGTCACCAACACCACTCGTCGCCTGCTGGAGCACTGGCAGCGCCCTGACCGGGACCCGACGCAGCGCCTCTTCTTCTGCCAGATCGAGGCCCTCGAAACCCTCATCTACATCACCGAGGTTGCCCGCAAGTACGGCGACACCTGGATCGAGAACGCGCTCCGGGCCGCCAACGAAGGCGCTAATCCCGCCCTCTATCGCCTCGCCATGAAAATGGCCACCGGCAGTGGTAAGACCGTGGTCATGGCGATGCTCATCGCCTGGCACGTTCTGAACAAGCTCGCCGACAAGGGCAACGCCGACTTCGCGGACACCTTCCTCATCGTCACGCCGGGGATCACCATCAAGGACCGCCTGCGCGTCCTCCTGCCGAAGGACCCGGCGGGTGACTACTACCGGAAGATGGATCTGGTGCCGGCCGACGACCTGGAGCGGCTCAACCAGGCCACCATTCTCATCACCAACTTCCACGCCTTCCTCCTCCGGGAGCGCGGTGAGGGCAGCAAGCTAACCAAGGAGATGGCCCGTCACGGCGAGGACCGGAGCGCCTTCACCGAGACTTCCGACGAGATGGTGCGCCGCGCCCTCCGCCCGCTCGGCAACAAGCGCAATATCATCGTCATTAACGACGAGGCCCACCACTGCTACCGCCGCAAGCCCGATGGCGAGGAGGTGAAACTCTCCGGCGACGATCTCCGTGAGGCGAAGAAGCGCGACGCGGAAGCCCGCATCTGGATCTCGGGACTGGAGGCCATCAAGCGGAAGGTCGGCATGAAGGCGATCTACGACCTCTCCGCCACTCCCTTCTTCCTGCGCGGGTCAGGCTATCGGGAAGGCACGCTCTTCCCCTGGGTCGTCTCCGACTTCTCGCTGATTGACGCCATCGAGAGCGGCATCGTGAAGGTCCCCCGCGTCCCCGTCGCCGACGATAGCATGACCGGCGACCAGCCCACCTATCGCGACCTCTGGCTTCGCATCCGAGAGGACCTCCCCAGAAAGGGCCGCGGCACCCAGGCCGTCTCCGGGGAGCCAAAGCTGCCGGCCCAGTTGCAAGCCGCCGTCCATTCCCTCTACGGCAACTACGAGAAGCACTACCGCCTGTGGGAGTCCAACCACGCTGCAGTGGCGAACGGTCAGCCCCCGCCTGTCTTCATCGTGGTCTGCAACAACACCAACGTCTCCAAGCTGGTCTACGACTATCTCGCGGGCTGGGACAAGACACTGCCTGACAGCTCCACGATTCCCGTTCCGGGGCAACTCCCCATCTTCAGTAACGTCCAGGACGGCCGCTGGCTGGCCCGGCCCAACAGCATTCTCATTGACTCCGAACAGCTCGAGTCGGGGGAGGCGATGAGCAAGGAGTTCAAGCACATCGCCGCCCGCGAGATCGAGGAGTTCAAGGCCGACTACCGCGCCCGCTACCCCGGCCGCGACGCGGAGGCCATCACCGACGAGGATCTCCTGCGCGAGGTGATGAACACCGTCGGCAAGCTCGGCAAACTCGGCGAGCAAGTGAAGTGTGTCGTCTCCGTCTCCATGCTCACCGAAGGGTGGGACGCGAACACCGTCACGCACATCCTCGGCGTGCGCGCCTTCGGGACTCAGCTTCTGTGTGAGCAAGTGGTCGGCCGGGGCCTGCGCCGGCGCAGTTACTCCGCCGATGACAACGGCCTGCTCGCCGCCGAATACGCGGAGGTGTACGGCGTCCCCTTCTCCTTTATCCCGTGCTCGGGCACGCCGCCGACTCCCACGCCCGGCCTCACGTCCACCCGCGTGCGCGCGGTGGAGGAGCGCCTCGCCTGCGAGATCACTTTCCCCCGGTTGCAGGGATACCGCTATGACCTCCCAAGCGAGAAGCTGTCCGCCCGCTTCACGGACGAATCTCGCTTCTCCCTCTCCACGGAGATCGTGCCCACCTGGACGGAGAACGCCCCCATCGTCGGGGAGACCACCCTCCACCGCCTTGACGACCTGAAACAGAAGCGTCCTCAGGAGGTCGCTTTCCTGCTAGCCAAGTTCTCGCTGGAGAAGTACTTCCGCGACGAGGCCGGCGCGGTGAAGCCTTGGCTCTTTCCCCAACTCCTGGCCATCTCCAAGCGTTGGCTGTCCGAGTGCCTGGTGTGCAAGGACAACTGCTTCCCGCAGATGCTGCTCTTGGTAGAGTTGGCCCACGAGGCCTCCGACCGCATCTACCGCGCCATCGTCTGCTCTACTGAGGGCGAGAAGCTGCTCAAACCCATCCTCTTCCCCTATGACACTACCGGCTCCACCAGGTACGTTGACTTCGACACTACCAAGCCCACCTACCGCCCCCGCGAGGACAGGTGCCACGTCTCCCACGTCGTGGCCGACACCGGCTCCTGGGAACAGAAGCTCGCCCAGTCCCTGGAGGATATGGACGAGGTGCTTTGCTACGTCAAGAACCAGAACCTCGGATTCCATATCCCCTACACCTACAACGGTGAGCAGAGCAGCTATCTGCCCGACTTCATCGCCCGCATCGCTGGGAGCGCAGGCGTCTCGCCTGCCCCTCCTCTGAACCTCATCCTCGAAGTCACCGGCCAGAAGAAGAAGGACAAAGAAGCGAAGGTCGCCACCGCGCGGCTGCTCTGGGTGCCGGCGGTCAACAACCACGGCGGCTTCGGGCGCTGGGCGTTCCTGGAGATCGCTGACCCGTGGGACTGCAAGCACACCCTCCGCGCCTTCCTCCAAGATCATTGTAGGGCGGGCGTGCCTACGCCCGCCGAAAGCGCTTGTAGGGCGGGGTCACCAAACCCCGCCACCTGTAGGGCGGGCATGTCGCCCGCCGAAGCGTCAGCGAAGGCGGACGCATGCCCGCCGATAGATCTGCGCTCGGCGGATGTGCCTACGCCCGCCGAGAGGGGATAACCGATGCCGCGCAAGTCAAAGAACACGAGCCCTCACACCCCCGTCGAATCCGTCCGCCACATGGACAAGCGCGCGAACATCCCGACTAACGA
>CAZUGW010000277.1:580-1322 GCA_964620055.1 uncultured bacterium | reverse complement strand
TCGTGGCCGACGACGAGAAGGCGCCGAAGACGGTCCTGTACCCGCGCGATCCGTCCCTCGATCCGCAGTTGGTGTGGAAGGGCAAGGACGAGCAGGACGCGGCCGACCTCGCCGTGCCGTGCGTGCCGGTCTACATCCAGGAGAAGATCCACCCCCAGGCCCTCATCGAGAACCTGCGCGACACCGCCGGCCCTGGTGAGCAGGAGCCGGAACTGACCCTCTTCGACGATTTCAACGGTATCGGAAGCTTCGAGCGAAAGGTCGAGTTCTACCAGCACGAGCAGAACTGGTCCAACCGCATGATCCTCGGCGACTCGCTCCTGGTGATGACCTCCTTGGCTGAGAAGGAGGGACTCAAGGGCAAGGTCCAGATGATCTACCTGGACCCGCCCTACGGGATCAAGTTCGGGTCGAACTGGCAGGTCAGCACGCGGAAGCGCGACGTGAAGGACGGCAAGACCGAGGATGCCACACGGGAGCCGGAACAGATCCGCGCCTTCCGCGACACCTGGAAACTCGGCATCCACTCCTACCTCGCCTACTGGCGGGATCGGCTCATCGCCGCCCGCGACCTGCTCACCGAGACCGGCTCGGTCTTCGTGCAGATCGGGGACCAGAACGTGCATCTCGTGCGGTCCGTCTTGGATGAGGTGTTTGGCAGCGAGAACTTCATCTCATTGATCACAGTCTCCAAGACAGGCAGCTTGACCGGCGATTTCCTGTCGTCTGTGTCGGACTATCT
>CAZUGW010000277.1:0-570 GCA_964620055.1 uncultured bacterium | reverse complement strand
GGTCGCAACAAGTCTAGCGCCAAGTTCCGGAAGCTATATGACGAACGTCCAGAACGCGATGCAGACGATTTCAGTGCGGATCCGCTGAAGTCTGAAGGCTACCGCGCGGGAACGACTCTTGACTTCGTCTTCCAGGGACGTAAGTTCGAGTGCAAGTCGTCCGAGCACTGGAAAGTGGCAAAGGAGGGACTCGACCGACTGGTGATGGCCGACCGGCTTGTTCCGCTAGACACATCCCTCCGCCTAAAGCGCTTCTATGATGACTTCGCAGTTAAGGAGTTCACCAATGTATGGTCCGGCCTCGGAGGGGCGGCGGACATTATCTACGTGGTCCAGACGAACAGAAGAGTCATCGAGCGCTGCCTCCTCATGGCCACCGACCCCGGCGACCTCGTCCTCGACCCGACGTGCGGCTCCGGGACCACCGCCTATGTCGCCGAGCAGTGGGGCCGACGCTGGATCACCGTTGACACGAGCCGCGTCGCGCTCGCCCTCGCTCGCACGCGGCTGATGTGTGGCCGCTACCCCTACTACCTCCTCGCCGACTCGCCCGAGGGGGTGCAGAAGGAA
>CAZUGW010000276.1:0-4872 GCA_964620055.1 uncultured bacterium | reverse complement strand
CGCAGCCCAGGTCCAGGAGTCGCTTTCCCGGCCCCAATTCCGCCACCTCGGCCATCCGGGCGCACCACCAGCGAATGTGCGGCAGGTCCCAGCTCCGCGCCTGGTCGTAGACCTTTGCGATCTTCGAGTAGTCGGCCTTGTCCGTGCTCATCTCCGTGCCTCTCCGTGAAAACAAAACGACCACAGGCCTTCCTCTTGCCTGTGGTCTCGATGCGCTTCTCAAGGTGCATACGTATCAGAGAGATGGACCGCCAGGCGCGAGGGGGGCAGGCCGCTTGTGCGCGGCGTGCCTGATCGCAGCATGAAGATGGGTGCGCCTGATCGTCAGCATTGCAGGGGTACTGTAGCACGCGGAAAGGGACACGTCAACAATAGGAGGCAAGCGTCCTAGTCTGCTATTGGTTGACCTCCGCGCTGAGTTGATAGCGCAACCCGCCCAAGTCTGCTAGTATGTGGTCCGATCCTTGTCGGACGGAAAGATGATGAGCCAACCCTCCCTCTCCCTCGGCGACCATATCCACCTCCATCTCGACTCCCTCGCCGCCGGCGGGGAGGCGGTGGGGAGGCATGATGGTCTGGCCGTGTTCGCTCAAGGCGGTTGCCCTGGCGATGATGCGGTGGTAGAGATCACGGAGGTCACGGCGCGCTTCGCCCGCGGCGTGGTGGTAGAAGTGAGCACGCCCTCGCCGGATCGCGTGGAGCCGCCGTGCGGCCATTTCCAGGACTGCGGCGGGTGCCAGTGGCAGCACATTGCGTATCCTGCCCAACTGCGCCACAAGACCGCCATCGTGCGTGACGCGGTGGCGCGCCTCGCCGGCCTCCCCGAGGTGGAGGTGGCGGAGACGTGGGGGATGGAGAACCCCTGGCACTATCGCAACCGCGCCGAGTATCACGCGGGGGTGGATCAGTCGGGCCAGCTCGTGCTCGGCTTCGTGCGCCACCACACCCACGACGTGATCCCCGTGGATCGCTGTCAGCTTCAACATCCCCTGAGCGAGCGTGTGCGCGCGGCGACGGTCGCGCTGATGTCCCGCCTCGCCCAGAGCCCGACCGAGCGCGCCCTGCTGTACAAGCTGGACTCCTTCGTCTCATTCGCGCGGAGCCAGGCCATCGCCACCTTTGTCTGCCAGGGGCGGCCGGAGTTTCTCGCCTCCCTGGGCCGCGCGCTGAAGGAGGAGGTGGCGGAGGTGGTCGGCGTGGCTGCGGCGCGCTCCCGCGGCCCCCTGGTGGCCCATCGCTCTCCAGCCGAGACGGTGCTCGGCAAGTCGCGTCTCGTGGAGACGCTGGACGGGTACGAGTACCACGTGTCGGCCGATTCCTTCTTCCAGGTCAACCCGACGCAGGCCGCCCGCCTGGTCTCGTTGGTGCAGGAGTGGGCGGGCCTGAGGAAAGGCGAGAGCGTGATTGACGCCTACTGCGGCGTCGGGACGCTCCTGCTGCCGCTCGCGGAATCCGATGGCCCGGCGTTGGGGATCGAGGCCGACGAGTCCGCGCTCAACGACGCGCGCCTCAATGCCCAGCTCTGGCATCTGCGCAACGTCCACCTGCAGCGCGGCAAAGTGGAGACCGTCTTGTCGAACCTGGTGCGCGAGGGCGGGCACTGCGACGTGCTGGTGCTCGATCCGCCGCGCAGGGGCTGCGGCCCCCTCGTCTCCGTGGCGGCGACGCGACTGCGGCCGCGGCGGATTCTCATGGTGTCGTGCGATCCGGCCACCCTCGCCCGCGACCTCAAGACCCTGGCCGCGCACGGCTACCCGCCGCAGCGCCTTCAACCTCTTGACATGTTCCCGCACACCTGGCATGTGGAGACGGTGGCGGTGTGTGCGCCCCACGCGACATAGCTTCACAGAGTTTGAACGAAACCTGGGTACAAACCCCTGTCGAGCATTCTCGCGTGGAGGGAAATGATGACATCGTGGTCTCGCATCGCACTAGCCGCTGTCGCCCTGCTCGCCCTCACCCGGCCGGCTCAGGCCACCCCGTACTTCACCCAGGAACCCAGGACCCTGCCCGAGGGCAAGTGGCGGATCGGGGAGCACTTGCTCTTCTCGCATTGCGACGAGAGCCTGGTGGACGGCGAAGAAACGCCGCTACTCGCGGGGGCCGAGGGATCCTCTTTCATCGCCAACACGCGCGTCCGCTACGGCCTGCGCGACAGGATCACGCTGCTCCTGGAGGTCCCCTATGTGGAGCGACGCCTGGTGGCGCGAAACGGCTCTGAGATCGTGAACCGGGGTTTCGGCGACCTGTTCTTTGTCGCCAAGTACAAGTTCCATGACAACCGCGAGACCAAGACCCGCGGCGCGGTAGCGGTCGGCACGAAGCTCAGCACGGGCGAGAGCCGCGGCCTTCCGCCTGAACTCGCCCTTGGCACGGGACAGACCAACACGCAGTTCGCCCTTCTTGCCGAGAAGGAGGCCGGTGCGAACGCCTGGTACGCCTCCATGATCTACGGCGCGACCGGCGAGCGTAGCGACACCCACACCGATCCCGGCGAGATCTTCGCTTTGAACGGTGCCGTGGAGCACACCCTTGGCAAGGGTCCCTACAACCTGGTGGGCGAGATCAACTACTTCCACCAGGGGAGGAGCGCGGTCAATGGCGTGACGGTCGCAGCCAGCGGGTCCAGCACGCTCAACGTGGCCGTCGGCGCGCAATATAGCCCGCCCATGAAGCAGGGCCGGAAACGGGGGATCGAGACGGAACTACAGATTCCCGTGCGCACCAGCGGTTTCATGCGGGCGCTGCCGGATTACGTCTACTACCTGGGAGCGTATATGGTGTTTTGAGGGCTGGCCGCGGGGTCGCGCCTACGCGATCCCCAACCACCTCTCCGCGTTCTCCACGAGAATGCGCTCTGTCGTCTCCTTGGAGCACCCGCATTCCGCCAGGATCTCGCGGTCCTCGCGAAGGTTGTGGGACAGCGCCTCGGGGTCCTCGGCGTTGAAGCAGTCGCTGCCATAGACGAACTGGCGGTCGCCCATGTAGGCGAGGCCTTTGCGCATCGCGTCGGTCTTCCAGATGCGCGGCGCGCCGGAGGTCATGTCCGCGTAGCTGCGCCAGTTCTCGGGCTTGTAATCCCCGGCGGCGCGGAACTTGCCGCATACGGCGAAGCACTCATCGGTCCAGGGCCAGCTCAGGTGGGCCATGGCGAAGCGGATGTTGGGGTAGTGGAGCATGATCTCGAAGAAGGCCGGGCGGCAGTACTGCGAGGTGTCGCTCATGCCCCACAGGATGCCGGTGTGGAAGAGCATGGGCTTGCCGTACTCGTTGATCTTCGCATAGCAGGCCTGGGCCCGCTCATCGGCCGGGTACCAGTGATTCGGGATCATCTTCACGCCGCGCAGGTGCTTCTCGCCGAAGGCGTAGTCCACCGCCTCCACCGCGTCCGACAGCGTCGGCTCGATCCAGGCGAAGCCGATCAGCCGCTCCGGGTCCACCTTCACCAACTCCGCGATGCGATCCAGCACCACCTTGTGGGGGCGCTCCTCCCCTTTCGCGTTCGGGTCGCGATGCGGCGGCACCGCGAACAGCACCACGCGCTTCAGCCCGACCTGATCCATCGCCTTGAGAATCTTGTTCCCGTCCTCCGACCCTCGGGTGTGAATGTGTACGTCAATCGCCATGTTAGCCTCCTAAACGATTATTACTCGCTATCATACGTCTCCCCGCTCGCCACGCGCGCGAAGTTGGGCCAGCGGACCATCAGGTGCACGCCATGGACGAAGCACAGCGCGTAGAGCGCCACACCCCAACTCCCTGCGCCGAGGAAGGTGAGGATTAGGCCGAAGACCGCCAAGCTCTCGCCAAAACAAGCGCTGAGGACGACCGCGTTGGCGACGCCGGTCGGATTGCCAGACTTCTTCGCCTGGGCGAGCATCATCCCCTCGATGAAGAGCGAGAAGACGTAGTCCACCACCCCCGCGCCTAGCAGGATCATGGGCAGCACGCGCATCGCCTCCGCCGGCAGCGACGGAGTCGTCTTCACGAACGCCCCGACGAATGGATACGTCACCAGGCCGGTGAAGTACATCGCCAGCGCGATCCAGCGGGCGGTGGAGAGGGAGAGCTGTTTGGTCTGCATGGGCCTCGCTCCTAGCCAGCTTCTGCCAGTGTTGTCATGTATCTCCGCCAGCGCAACAGCAAGTGGACACCGTAGAGCACGAAGATCCCGAAGAACAGCGCGCCCCAGGCCCAGCCAAGATCCTCGACGGCCATCCCGCCGTAGATCGGCAGGAAGATCGATGGACCCAGCCCGGCACTCAACTCCGCCTCCGCAACGTCCCTCGCCGGCCTGCCTTGGGCCGGTGCCGAGGCTGCGGCGTGCTTCCCCGAGAAGTAGCAGATCCCTAACGTGAAGGCCACGGCCATCAGGTTCCGGACCAGGCTCCGCGCCAGGTGACGCTCCATCAAGCCATCGCTCTCGGGCAGCCCCCCGAACAAAAGGCATATGACCAATGAAGCTGCATATAGCATGACTAGCGAACGCGGGAAACTGGCCAACTGGTCCTTATGTCTCTCGCCCATCCTCCCCTCCTTTCGCGCTCCCCCTACTTCCCCGCCTCCTCCACCAACCCCTCCACCAGCACGAACCTCCCCAGGGCTCGCACCTCGGCTTCGGCGGGGAAGCTGCGGAGGAAGAGGCGGTTGTCGCACATCCCGCCGCTGAGGTAGAAGCGCTCCGGCGTGCCGATGAAGCGGTAGGCGTTCATGGCGATGCCGCGGGCGAAGCGCGCCACGGCCTCGGTCTCGCTCACGCCCTGGGAGACGAGTTCGAAGAGCTGCTCCATGCCCAGCACGCCGCAGGTCACGGGGACGGAATGGGCGGAGGGATCGGCGGTACTGTAATCAATCCCATACTAGTTTCCGAGC
>CAZUGW010000275.1:0-4900 GCA_964620055.1 uncultured bacterium | reverse complement strand
TTACTGGGGCCGAGGGTTGCATACTGACGCCTATTGGGCGACGTTCAACGTGCCGGACCTGTTCTACGCCTTGCTGGCCGGCGGCGCGCTCAGCGCCGCCATCGTCCCCGTGTTCACGGGCTACCTGCAACGGAAGCAGGAAGACGAGAGCTGGCGAGTGGCAAACACGCTGCTGACGCTGTTGATTGCCCTTGCCGGAGTCGGCGTGGTCGTGATTGAGGTCTTCGCGCGCCAGTTGGTGCTGGTGATGGCCCCCGGTTTCGCGGCGAGACCGGCGCAGGCGGCGGAATGCGCCCATTACGTGCGTCTGCTCGCCCCGATGGTGTTGCTCATGGTCACCAGCGCGCTGTCCACGGGCATCCTCCAGGCCCATCGCCATTTCACCGCCCCGGCGATGGCGTGGGCGGTGTTCAACTTCGGGGTCATCGGCGGCGCGTTCGCCGGGGGCCTGGTGGTGAATCGCTACCCCGGGGATCCGGCGGGGCTGGTCATGCCGGCAACCGGAGTGGTGATCGGGGCGATCCTGCTTGTGGCGGTGCAGATTCCCGCGCTGATGGCGCGAGGGTATCGCTTCCGACTCGAGGTTGATCTCTCCCACCCGGGCGTGACGGAAGCGCTCCGGCTCTTTCTCCCCTACGTGGCGGGATTGGCCTTCACGCAGAGCTGCCTGCTGTGGCTGCCGGGGTTCTTCGGCTCCTACTTTGCCGAGGGCGGCGTGACCTGTCTGCGTTACGCGAATCGCCTGGTGCTCCTTCCCCTGGGGCTCTTTGGCATCGCCATCTCCACGGCCGCCTTCCCCGCGATGGCGGAGCGCGTCGCGGCGGGTCAGATGGCGGAGTTCCGCACGCTGTTCTCGGGCACGCTGCGGGCGGTGTTCTTCCTGTCCGTACCCTGCGCGGCCGGGTTGCTGGCGCTCGCGGGACCGATCGTGCGACTGCTCTGGCGGGGGGGGCAGTTCCATGAGAGTGACGTCGCGGCCTCGACCTTCTGCCTGGTACTCTATGCCGTTTCGTTGATCGGCCTCTCGGGGCTGCAGATCACCAACCGCGCTTTCTACTCTCTTAAGGACCGCCGCGTCCCCCCGCTCGTCGGGATGGGGTATACTGCCCTGATCGTAGCGTTCTCCGTCGCTCTGATGCAGACGCGACTGCAATACGCTGCCATCGCCGCGGCCACGTCTCTCGGGACGATGGTCGGCCTGGCGATCACATTCGAGTTGCTGCGGCGGCGCCTCGGGGGCATAGACGGGCGCAACATCGCGTGCTCGTTTCTGCGCATCAGCGTTGCCTCCGTGGCCCTGGGTGCGGTGACGCTCTGGGTGTCCGGGTGGGTCGGGCGGCTGTTGGGCGTCCCGACGACGCCGTTCTCCCTGACCGCGCCGTCGGTGGCGACGAACAGCGCGGCAGTCGGGGCCGCCGCGCGCACCAGCCACGTCGGGGTGCAGGTGCTGGCGAGCATGGCGGCCGGCAGCGTGGCTTACCTGGCGGTGCTGGCCCTCCTGCGCGCGCCGGAGATCGAGAGCTTCAGGCGCGCGCTGCGCCAGCGCCGCGCGCGGTCGGTAGAGACCGTGGCGAGCTAGACGCAGATAACTATGACCGAGCAACAACGCACCCGAAACTTCTGCATCATCGCGCATATAGATCACGGTAAGTCCACCCTGGCTGACCGGATGCTCCAGCTCACCCATGCGGTGGAGGAGCGGAAGATGCGCGAGCAGGTGCTCGACTCCATGGACCTGGAGCGGGAGCGCGGCATCACCATCAAGGCGAGTGCGATCCGGCTGGTCTATCGGGCGCGGGACGGCGAGGAGTACATCCTCAATCTGATTGACACGCCGGGGCACGTGGATTTCACTTACGAGGTCTCCCGCAGCCTGGCCGCGGCCGAGGGCGCGCTGCTGGTGATTGACGCGGTGCAGGGCGTGGAGGCCCAGACCGTGGCGAACGTCCACCTCGCGCTGGATCAGGGCCTGGAGATCGTCCCGATCATCAACAAGATTGACCTCCCCAACGCCTCGGTCGAGCGCACCAAGATGGAGCTCGAGGAGATCATCGGCATCTCCGGCGATGAGGCGATACCGACCAGCGCGAAGCTGGGCGAGGGGGTCGTGGACGCCATGGAGGCGGTGATCGCGCGCGTCCCCTCGCCGAGCGGCGATCCCGAGGCGCCCTTGCAGGCGCTGATCTTCGATTCGCACTTCGACCCGCACCGGGGGATTGTGGCTTATATCCGCGTGCGTAACGGCCGCCTCCGGCAGGGAACGGAGATCCAGATGATGTCCACCGGGAAGGTTTTCCAGGTCCACGAAGTGGGCGCGTTTCGGATGGCCCTGGAGCCGGTGAAGGAACTGGCCGCGGGCGGCGTGGGGTATGTGATCGCGGGGGTGAAGGAGATCGGCGACGCGCCGGTTGGTGACACCATCACCAGCGCCGAGAACCCCGCAACCGAACCGCTGCCCGGCTACCGCAAGGCGAAGCCGGTGGTGTTCTGCGGCATCTACCCCTCGGAGAACGCGGACTACCCGCTGCTGCGCACCGCGCTGGAGAAGCTGAGCCTGAACGACGCCTCGCTCTCCTTCGAGCCGGAGACCTCGGCCGCGCTGGGCTTCGGCTTCCGGTGCGGATTCCTGGGGCTGCTGCACATGGATATCGTGCAGGAGCGGCTGGAGCGCGAGTACGATCTCGATCTCATCGCCACCGCGCCGAGCGTAAGCTATCAGGTGTTCACCACTCGGGGCGAGCAGATGGAGGTGGACAGCCCCGCGAAACTCCCGCCCATGGACCGGATCGAGCACATTGAGGAGCCGCATATCCGGGCGACGATCATGACGCCGTCCATGTACGTCGGCCCGTGCATCGAGTTGTGCCAGGATCGCCGCGGGGAATACGTGTCGCAGGAGCATTCCCACACCACCGACCGGGTGATCATTACCTACGACCTGCCGCTGGCCGAGATCCTGCTGGACTTTTTCGATCAGCTCAAGTCCCGCAGCCGCGGCTACGCGTCGCTGGACTATGAACTGATCGGCTATCGGTCGGCCGATCTGGTGAAGCTGGACGTGATGATCAACGGCGACTCGGTGGACGCGCTGTCGGTGCTCACCTTCCGCGGGCGGGCGCAGCCACGGGGGCGCACGCTGGTGGAGCGGCTGCGCAAAGTCCTCCCGCGGCAGCAGTTCGAGATCCGCATCCAGGCCGCCATCGGCTCGCGCATCATCGCCTCCGAGCGGATCGCGCCGATGCGGAAGAACGTGACCGCGAAGTGCTACGGCGGCGACATCACCCGCAAGCGCAAGCTGCTCGAAAAGCAGAAGGCCGGCAAGAAGCGGATGCGGCAGATCGGGAAAGTGGATGTGCCCCAGGAAGCCTTCCTCACGGTGCTCAAGATCGCGGAGTAGGGTCTAGGGACTCGGGTCTAGGGTCTAGGGTCTAGGGAACGGCCGGGGAAGGACGCATCGCGTGATGGTATTGGATGAGATGTCACAGTCAGATATCGAGCATCAGGCTTCCCCTATCCCCGATTCCCGATTCCCGATTCCCGGTCCCCTAGACCCTAGCCTCGGCCTCTACGTCCATTTCCCGTTCTGTCTGGGCAAGTGCGCCTACTGCGACTTCGCTTCGTTCCCCCTGGAAGCAGTGGGTGGATTTCCTTTCGCGCGGCGCTACGTGGAGGCGCTGGCCGTGGAACTGGACCTCCGGGCGGCCACGGAGGAGTTCGCCAGTGTAAGCGTGGACACCATCTTCTTCGGCGGCGGGACGCCGACCGCGTTGCCGGCGGAGTGGCTCGCGGAGGTATTGCATGGAATCCGGCTGCGCTTCTCCGTTTCCGACGACGCCGAGGTGACCGTGGAGGCAAACCCGGGGACGGTGGACCGGGAGAAGCTGCGCGCCCTACGCGAGGCCGGCTTCAACCGGTTGAGCCTCGGCGTGCAGTCGTTCTCGGACGACGCGCTGGCGCTGTTGGGCAGAATCCACACCGGCGCGGAGGCAAGGGAGGCGATTGCCGCGGCGCGGGCGGCCGGGTTCGATGACCTAAGCCTTGACCTGATCTACGGGTTGCCCGGACAGACAGTGGAGGAGTGGCGGGAGGACGTGCGGGCGGCGGGGGAGGTCGGGCCGGAACATATCTCCGCTTACGGCCTCTCGCTGGAACCGGGGACGCGGCTGACCGAGGACGTGGGCTGCGGGCGCTTGCCTGAGCCGGGGGAGGAGCTGTACGCGGAGATGTACCTGTTTGCCGAGGAATCCTTTGCCGCCGCGGGGTATGAGCATTACGAGATCTCGAACTACGCCCGGCCAGGCCGGGAGTGCCGACACAACAGGAAGTATTGGTCGGGTGACGAATATCTAGGTCTGGGGAGTTCCGCCCACTCCCATCGGCGGGGGGTGAGGTGGAACAATCTGCCCGCCCCGGGCGTCTATTGTGAGTGGCTGGAGCGTGGACGGTTGCCGGTGGAGCGGGCGGAGGCGTTGTCGGCGCGGAGCCGGGTCGGGGAACTGCTGATGCTCGGGCTGCGATGCGCGGAGGGAGTGTCGGAGGACGAGGTCGCGGCGCGCACCGGGCTGCGGCCGAGCGAGGTGTTCGGGGAGGCGATGGCGCGGTTGAGCGAGAACGGGATGCTGGTCGCAGCCGACGGGCGACTGCGCATTCCGCGAGAGAAGTGGTTGCTGTCGAACGAGGCGTTGGCGGAGTTCGTGAGCTAGCCGTGGAGGCACGAAGATGTCGCGACACATGAAGATCGGCGCGGTAGTGGCGGTCCTGACGGTCGGGTTGATGACCCTCGGGGCGACCCTGGGGCGGGCCCAGCTAAGCTCCCTGCTCGGCCCGGAGAAAGAGACCCTGGTGTATGACGGGGACATCCGGGTGGACGCTGGCGGGACCAAGATCAAGCCGTGGGGCA
>CAZUGW010000274.1:3613-4915 GCA_964620055.1 uncultured bacterium | reverse complement strand
TTCCGTCGTTGCACTTGCCCCTCCTCCCTTGGAATCTCAGATCGTTATCACCGACCGGGGTCCCGGACTTGCCCTGCGGCCTCGCCCGCCTTGGCGCTCACCTCCCTTCCCCTGCGCCGGGATTAGCAACAGGGCCGCGGTCCGAGTGGCCCGTGCACATTTTACTGACCGCCCGGCCCCGGTTGTTGGACTCCCTGCCGCTCTTCTTGTAGAATCTTCCGATGAAGCGGACTTCCCCTCCGGCGCGTCTAGCTCTCGACTGGGTGCTCAGCGGCAGCCCCTCTGAGTTCCACCTCACGCCGGCCCAGCCCCTGCGCGCCGGCGTCATGCAGAACGAGGGCCCTGGCCCCCTCGGGGCCGACGTGCACGCGGGCCTGGAGATCGGCCTCACCCTGACGGGCCATGCGGAGAGGCACTACCTGGACTGGGTGGTCCCCGGGGTCCCAGGCGATGTCTGGCTCTGCGCGATGTGGGAGCCTCACGGGTGGAGGTTTGTCGCCCCGCGCACGGACTGGGTCGTCGCCGTGTTCTTGCCTGAGTTCCTCGGCGATGAAATGCTCGGCGATCTCTCCTGGCTCGCTCTCTTCACCACCCCTCCCAGCCAGAGGCCGTGGGTCAGCACCCCGGAACTGCGGCGCACCGTGCTGGCCATCGGCGAGGAGCTGCGAGACGAGATCATCCGTCGTCAGCCAGGATGGAAGACGCCGGTCAGGCTGGGTCTACTGCGCCTGCTCTTCCATCTCAGCCGCGGCTGGGAGCCGCCCGCCGCGCCGGGGCTGATCCCGCCCCCGAGCGCCAGCGGACTCAGCCGCATCGCCCCCGCGCTGACGCTCCTGCGCGAACACCACCCGCCGGAGCCTTCGCTCACCGAGGCGGCGACCGCGTGCGGTCTCAAACGCTCTCAGTTCTCCGCCATTTTCCGGCAGACTATGGGGCTGAGTTTTGGCGGCTTCCGCCTCCGCGTCCGGCTGGCGCTGGCCGCGCGCCTCCTGCGGGCCACCGCGCTCACCACCGAGGATGTGGCCGCCCGCGTCGGCTTCGCCGACGCGCGTTCGTAAAGGAATACGGATGCACCCCACGACACTACCGTCAGCGCGTGTGACGCGGCGGAGAGACGGGGAGAAGACGCGGAGGGGCGCGGCGAATCAACAGACAGGAGTTGATCGTCTCGGCGTTCTCAGGCCGAGACGATCAACTCCCTGAATGGCTATCCGGCCACTGGGTGGGCGATCTCCCTACGGATAGGGGACGCCTCCCACCGTCGCAGATACCAGTTCTCGGGTGTAGTCGGGCGGGAAGAAC
>CAZUGW010000274.1:0-3545 GCA_964620055.1 uncultured bacterium | reverse complement strand
GCTCTCCGGCGACTGGCCGGGCGGAGCCAATACCAGGTCGAACCGCAGACAGTTCTCGAACGTGCCGGCCGGCACCGTCACCGTCTCGACGCCGGCGAAGGTAACGCTGAAGTCCATGCTGCCCACCGGGACGCCGTTTGCCGTCAAGCTGGAGGTCTGAGATGACGTCTCGCACGGCTGCAGGTCGTTGGGGTAGAGGAAGGGCGGGGTCGCCACCATGTGTCCGTCGGCCGTGTCCGCTCCGCCCAGATAGAGCCCCTGCGCCGCCGCGCGGTAGAACTCCGTATCGCCACTCGTGTACGCGAAGTTGCTGTACACCTGCCCGCCGATGGTGGTAGTGCCCGAGACCGTCATAGACAATGGGTTGCTGCTATTATCTTCGTAGTTCCAGGTGTCCCCCTGCCCGATGGGCCAGTAATCGGTGATATGGTAGGGCTGAATTGGGTAGGCCACCCCGCCGACGTTGGCCGCGATCAGTTCCCACAACTCGTCGCTGCCGAAGGGCCGGCCGTCCTGTTTGACGATGCCTATGTTGTGGGCCAACCAGGTGTAGACATGATGGTCCACGCCGCCAGGGAGGGTGAGTTCCATCTCGAACTTCAAGCACCCGCCGAACGTCCCCGCGGGGACCGTCACGGTCTCGGTCCCGAGGAGCGTGTAGGTGAAGGCGAGACGTGAGCCAGTCCGTCCTCGCGCTGGTAGGTCCAGGTCGTCCCGTCCGCGAGCGGGAAGTAGTCCCCGGCGTCATAGTTCTGCGGGGGCGTGGGCAGATCGAAGGCGCGGCAGACGTAGACGGCCATCTGAGCGCGCGTCACAGTCTCGGCCGGATGGTATCCGTCCCAGTAACCGCTCACCACGCCCTGGTCCTTGCAGTATTCAACATACTTGAAGGCCCAATACGCGGTCGGCACGTCGGCGAACGAGGCCGTGCCGGGACCGGCCGGGACGTTGGAGTCGCCGCCGGCCATGGCGCGCGGGCGATGAACACGGCCGGGGTCCAAACCCCGCTCACAGCGGGAGATGGAACGCCCTCTGCACGTACACCGCCATCTGATCCCGCGTCATCGCCACGGTGGGCCGGTAGGTTCCCTCGGGGTAGCCGCCGGTGACTCCCTCGGTCCTGATGTACTCGACGCATCGGAAGGCCCAGTGGACGGTAGGCACGTCAGAGAAGGTCGCGATGGAAGGGCCAGTGGGAACGCCGCTGAACTCCGCGGGCAGCGCGGTGGACTGCAGTTGGGTGCCGCTCGCGTCGTGCTCGACCTGACACGGTGTGATTAGCCGCGGAAGGCGCGGCTCCTGTTCACCGCCGCTCCGGCGGTAGGACCTCCCGCAGAGCGGCCGCCATTCGTTCCGTGGCCGTGGCGATGGCCTCGCGCGTGACGTGCTCTCCGCGCAGATCGGCGAGGCCCACCGGGGGGCCGATGGCTACGCGCAGCTTGGCCGGACGGGGGAGGGGGCTATGGCGCGGGAGGAGCCTGTCCGCGCCGTCAATCCCCAGCGGGACCACTTGCGCGCCCGAGACGAGGGCGACGAAGGCCGCACCCTGTTCGAGTTCGATCAGCTTCCCCTCTGGGCTGCGCATGCCCTCAGGGAAGATCAACAGACATCTGCCCTCGCGCAGCATCCTGATCGCGGTGCGCAGGGCCGCACGGTCCCCCGCACCGCGCCGCACCGGGAAAGCATGGACGCGCTGGATGATGGGGCCGAGGGGGAAGAAGAACAACTCGCTCTTCGCCATGAAGTTCACCGGGCGCGGGAAGGCCGCCCCGACGATGGGCGGGTCGGCGTAGCTGGTGTGGTTGGCGATGATCAGCACGCCCCCGGTGCGCGGCACGTGCTCCCGCCCGGTCACCTTCCACCGATTGAACAGGAGGAAGAAGAGCCAGAACAGGTTCTTGCCTAGAATGAAGAGCGGCGTGCGCGGCTCCCGCGCCTTCTCCACCTCTGCGCTCATGTCGCCTCCCGATGGCGGCGCGGCTCGGGCAGCCGCCGGACGTAGACGGCGCTGATGAGGCTGGTCACCATCACGATCCCGAATAGCGCCTGATACGAGATGACTCCCAGCAGTTCGCCCCCTACATACGGCCAGATCACCGTCGGGAAGCTCAGCGTGGCCTGTAGGCCCAGGAACACCGGCCGCTTCTCCTCCGGCGAGATCTCCATCGTGTAGTTCGTAAAGCCCATCCACCATCCCCCGCCCGTGGCGCCGCTCAGAAAAAACACCACCGCATAGAAATACGGCATGGCGCTCGTCAGCCCTGCCGCCCGGACCAGCGGCGGGATCGCCACCGCCGCCGCGGGGACCAGGAACAGCAGGATGGCGACGCCGCGGATCACCCGGCTGCTTCCTTTGCGGTCGCTCAGATAGGCCCACAGGAAGCTGCACCCGCCCGCACCGGTGACCCCCGCGGTGATGAACGTGCCGCTGGTCGCGGTGGGCAGGCCCAGTTGTTTGTACGCGTACAGTGCATAGAACTGCACCGCGAGTCCGGCCAACCCGCAGAGGTTCTGCGCGATGATCACTTTGGTCAGTCGCGGGTACTCGCGCAACGTCCGCGGGATGGAGCGGATGATGGCCAGCAGCGACTGCGCGTCCCCGACCGCGGTGCTCTTCGGCTCTCGGATCAGCCCCAGGCAGAGGGTGGAGAGCGTGAGCCCGACGCACAACATGCAGAACAGGAACCCATAGTTGCTCGGGAACGGCCGCCCCGGGTCGGCGAGCACGTGCGCGACGACGCGCGCCGCGCCGATGGCGAGCAGGCCGCTGGTGAACTGCATCGCGCCGAAGAAGCGGCCGCGCATCGTCGCCGGAATGGTGCGGGCGATGATGTCGTGCCAGGGAACCCCGGTGATCCCGTCGCCGAAGCAGAACAGGGCGTATCCCACGATCAGCATCCACAGCAGCGCGCTGGTATGCCCGGCCGCCCAGGGGCTGAGCATCACCGCCGCCAGCGCGTAGAACGGGAGACGGCTGACCAGGCAGGGGTAGAACACGAAGGGCTTCTTGCGCGCGCGGTGGAGCACGAAGCTCGCCCCGAGCAACTGGGGGAGGAGCCAGCCGGCGCGCTGAATAGTTCCCATGAGACCGATCACGACCTTGGAGTCGGTGAGAGTGGAGACGAGCGCGGGCATGACGACCGTGGGGTCAACGAAGACCCAGCCGGCCATGAAGAAGCTGGCGTCCAGCACGATGACGGCGAAGTTCCAGCGAGTATGGGTTTCAACGCGCGGGGTGGCGCTCATTCGGGAGGCCTCGCCTGAGGGAGGTCACGGCGGGCTGGGTGACCCAGGGGGTCGCCTCTACGGGGTGGCGGGCTCGGGTGACAGCAGATCACCGAGGGCCGCCTCGATATCCTCGAGGCGGTCAGCGCACCGGTGGAGCAGGCGTTCCATGCTGCGGTCGGGCTTGCGGTACTGCATCAGCCAGATCACGCCGACCGCGCCGACCACCACGCCCGCGGCCACCGCCCCCCACACCCAGGCCGCGTGGTCCTGTTCTTCCGTACCGGTACAATTCTCGACGCCGCCGCAGCTCTCCACCG
>CAZUGW010000273.1:0-5000 GCA_964620055.1 uncultured bacterium | reverse complement strand
CGAACGGCAAAACATGCCGCGGAGACGACCCCTACCGCGACGCCGACGACCGAGACCGGCAAGGCGACTCTCGCCCAGGCCGCGCCCTCCGACGCCGATTTCGGCCGCTACCAACTCGTCGTGGCGCGCGACATCTTCTCGCCCCCCCATCCCCCGGCGCCTCCTAAGCCCCCCATCAGCATCCCGCCGCCGATTGTTATCACCCCGGAAGAGGGCCGATCGAAGCCGCCCCCGCCTCCCGTTGCCCCCAGCCTCAGCAGTTGGTCCTATGTGGGCTACGTCACGGTGGACGGCAGCACGGTTGGCATTGTCCAGAACGACGAGACCAAGAGCATCAAGGAACTCAAGCGCGGCGAGTTGTTCGAGGGCTACCGGGTGGACGAGATCTCCCGGGAGGAGATGGGCCTGAGCTTCGGCGTGACGAAAGCGTCTCTGAAGAGACCGCTCGATTTCCCCATTGTGCCGCTGGAGGGTTTGGCCGGCGGTCAACAGCCGGGCGGACCCCAGCCTGGTCGTCCCGGGGGCCCTCGTCCCCGCGGGGGCGGACCGCCCGAGCATCCCTGAAGCGCGTTGAGGCGGAGGACCACGGAGCATGAACGGCAATTGCCGAGGCTGTTGCGATGATCGCGAAGGAAAGAGGATCGTGATGAGAGTATGGCTTACTCGCGTGTGGCGCGGTCTCGCGCTCGCCTCTCTGGTGTTGGTGCTCGCGGCCCCGGCGCTGCCGCAGGCGGGGGCGCCGGAAGGTCAACCGCCGCAGAACGCGTCTCCCCAGCCACCGCCGGGCTCTCGCGGCCGGCCTGGAATCAGAATGCCGGGCGGCCCGGGAAGACGTCCTACCCCGCCATTGCCAACGCAACCTGGCCAGACCCCGGCGGCGACGCCCACTGTCCCCAGACCGACGCCGCCGACCCCCGGCCCCAAGCCGGGTCAGCCGGCCGCCTCCCAGCCCGTCGTCCCCTCCCCCACCTCGCCTCCCTCCAAGCTCGAGGTGAGCCAGACCCAGGGCGGCCAGAAGATGATCTCCATGGAGTTCTATGGCCTCGACATTGACCATCTCCTCCGCCTTCTCGCCATCAACGCCCACGTCACCATCATCAAGTCCCCCGACGTGCAGGGGGCGGTGACGGTGATCTCCCCTGACCCGGTCCCGCTGGACGTGGCCTTCCAGATCCTCAACTCCATCCTCGCGGTGCGCGACTACGCCCTGGTGAAGGCCGGCCCCAGCCTCTACAAAGTCGTCCCCGCCGCCATCGCCATCCAGACCGGCGACATCCCGGTCCGTATCGGCAGCCAGCCCGAGGACGTGCCCTCCTCGTCAGAACTGATCACCCAGGTGATCCCCCTCAGGAACCTCTCGGCCACGGACGTGGCCTCCCAGGTGGCGGGCATCCTCTCCATGAATCGGAGCATCATCCCCACCTCCACGAATTGCCTCATCATCACCGACACCGCGGTCAACATCCGCCGTGTGCTCGACATCGTCTCCTACCTCGAGAGCGAGCTCTCCGGGGGAATGAAGGTCTTCCGACTCCAGCACATTGACGCGAGCACCATGGCCGACCTCTCCGCCGCCTTCGTGTTGGGCAAGGGCGGCGTTGGGCAGGGCGGTCCTCGCCCGGCCTGGGAGCGGCGCGTCGTCGGGGGGCCAGGGCCGCAGAGTCGCGGTCCCGGGCCGCAGATGCAACCCCAGGGGGCCACCCCTACCACGGCCGGCTCGGAGTTCGTCTATCCCGATACGCGCACCAATTCCCTCATCGTGCAAGCCACGCCCATCCATCTCGCGCAGATCCAGGACCTGGTGGACCAGTTCGACGTCGCCATCAGCCTGCGCGACAGTTACTTCACCTACTCCGCCCAGAACGTCTCCGCCAGCCAGTTGGCAAGGCTTCTCGCCGCCGCGGTCAACGCCAAGTCAACCGTGGTCGAAGAGGAGGGCGCCGCCGGCGGCGCGGGAGCGGGCGGCGCGGGCGGAGGGATCGGAACGCGCGGCGGCCAGGCCGGCCGCGGTCAGTTCGGCCGCACCGGCACCGGAACAGGCGGTGGCTATGGCGGCACGCCGTTCCAGAACCGGTCCTTGAACGGGCCTGCCCCCGTGGAACGCACGCCGCAGTCCAGACCGAGCGCCGGGCAGGCCTCCCCCACGGTGGAGGTCGAGCCCCTCGCGGCCCCCTCCTCCGGCGCGCGTCGCGAGCCGCTGATGATCGCCCAGGCCGAGGGGATGCCGATCGCCCCGGTTCCGCCCATGCCCCCCGGCGAGGGCGGGGTGAACGTGGGCGAAGAGGCGGTGTATGGACCTCTCGGCGCCGACGTCGAGGCGGCCATCACCGCCGACGTCGCCACGAACACCCTCATCATCACCGCCTCCCCGGAGCAACTGGACGTCATCAAGCAGTTGCTGTGCCAGCTCGATGTCCAGCCGCCCCAGGTCTACATCCAGGCCATCATCTGCGAGGTCTCGCTCGACACCACGAACAAGCTCGGCTTCCAGTGGCAGAACCTGATGAGCCAGTTTACGCAGTCCAGCACCGGGGACGTCTTCTCCGGCACCTTCGGCACGAACTTCGGCGTCCCCGACGACACTAAGCAAGGGTTGATAGGGTTCATCCTGGGGCCAGAGGGCCCGGACGGAACTCCGCAGTTCAACGCGGTACTGCAGGCCATCGCCACCGATACCAAGGCCAAAGTGCTCTCGACGCCGGGCATCTTCACCTCCAACAACCAAGCGGCCGAGATCAATGTGTCCACTGAGCAGCCCTACCCGGTGAGCCAGATCACCACCACCACCGGGACGCCGGTAGTGACGACGAACGTGGCCTACCGGCCCGTGGGCATCAGGCTACAGGTCACTCCGCGCGTGGGCCAGGGAAACACCGTGCATATGGACGTGCAGGTGTACGCCGACGAGCCGGGCGGTTCGACGGTGGTCGGCGGGTTGGAGTACCCCAACTTCCGGACGCGCTCCGCCAGCGCCACCGTGAACGTGAACAACGGGTACACGGTCATCCTCGGCGGTCTGATGCGGGATAATGTCACGACCACCGCCCGGAAAGTGCCGATTGTGGGCGACCTTCCACTCGTCGGCGCGTTCTTCCGGAGCAAGAGCACGATCACGGCGAAGTCGGAGCTGCTCGTCTTCCTGACGCCTCGCATCGTCCGCAACCCGGCCGAGGTCCAGGCGGTCAGTCAGAGATCTCGGGATGCCCTCTCCGACGTCCCGCGCAGCCTGCAAGGCCCCCTCGCCCCGACGCCCGCGCCAACCCAGCCAGTGGACCCATGATGTAGGGCGGGTATGTCCCCATGCCGAAGGCAGGGGGCATACCCGCCTTACAACCCCTCCAGGAACCGCGCCAACTCGTCCCGCGCAAACGTCGGCAGCGGCTGCAGGCGCCCTTCCCCGCTCACCAGCCAGCACGCCTCCCCTTCGTCCAGCGTGCGGCCGATGACGGCCACTTCGTAGCCGCCCGCGCGCAGGTCGCGCACGATCCCCTCCGCCGCCTCCGGCCCCGCCGCGATGAGCAGCGACCCGGAGGCGATCAAGCCCATCGGGTCCAGCCCCAGCGCCGCGCATACCTCCCGCGTCTCCGGCAGGAGGAGGAGGGCGCTCTCCTCCACCTCCATCCCGACCCCCGACGCCAAGCTCAGTTCCAGTAGCCCCGTCGCCAACCCGCCCTCCGTCGGATCGTGCAGGGCCGTCACCCCGCCCGCCTGGAGCGCGATTCGCGCCGCGCCGACGACGCTCAGTCCCGGCGTGAAAAGCAAGTTCTTTGCCCGCGTTACGACCTCCGCCGAGACGCCCTTCGCGCGCAGCTCCTCCCCTACCTCCCGCGCCAGCAAGGCCGTCCCCTCGATGGCGATCGGCGCGCTCAGGATCAGCGCATCGCCGGGCTGTGCCCCGCCGCTCGACACCAGCGCCTCCCGTGCCACCTCCCCCAACATGCACCCGACCAGAATAGGGCGATCAATGCCGATCGTGATCTCCGTGTGCCCTCCGACCACCATCCCCCCGAGCTCGCGGCACGCGTCTCCAATCTGCGCGAAGATCGCGGCGACGTCTTTTTCGGTCGCGGTCTCCGGCAGCAGCAGCGTCGCCATGAACCACTGAGGCGTGCCGCCCATACACGCGATGTCGTTCGCGTTCACGTTCACCGCGTACCAGCCGATCAGATCGGTGGCGAAAGTGATCGGGTCGGTCTTCGCGAGCAGCAATCGGTCGCCGAATTCAATCGCCGCCGCGTCCTCCCCCACCCGCGGCCCCACGATCACCCGCGGGTCCTCCGCGGTCAACCCCGCCAGCATCTTCGCCAACAGCGCGTGCGTCAACTTGCCTGGCTTCATCGTCTCTTCCCCGCCCAGACCGTGCGATACACCACCATCACCGGCGCGCCGGCCGTGATGTTGTCCTTCAGTTCCACCCAGAACACTGGCGTCAGCAGATCGCGTCGCGCGTCCATCTCCGGGTACCACTGCGGGAAGATTACCAGGTAATCCGGTCGCCGCGAGAACACGAACTCGGACAAGGCCATCGGCGGCTCCTTCCGCTCCAACTGCGCGAACGCCTCCGCCCGCGCCGCCAACGCCTCCGGAGTCACCAGGCCCTGCAAGTCCAACACCGGATCGTCCGCGATCACCCCCACCGCGCCCACGTCGTTCACGGCGAGCACCGACCCCTTCGGCGCGTTGTCCCGCAGCCACCGCGCGATCGTCACCTGCATCTCGGTGATGTTCTTCACATTCAGCGCGTACGTCCGGGCCGCTGCCGGTTGCCCCATCAGGGAGAAGGCCAGCGCTACCACTACGAGCGCCACCCGCGCCGACGGCGCGCGCAAGGCCGCGACGCGCTCGGTCACCCACCACCCACCGTACACTCCCAGCAAGATGAACAATGGGTTCAGATTCGCCACATACCGCTGGCTCTGGTAGGCCGGATCGCGGAGACCGCCCAACACCGCCCAGAGCGCGGGCTGCACGATGAGCACCATCGGGATCAGCAGCGATCG
>CAZUGW010000272.1:696-5041 GCA_964620055.1 uncultured bacterium | reverse complement strand
ACCGGGACCAAGTTCCGCCATCAGATCTACGCCGTTGCAGCTCACCTCAAGCGTCGCGGTTGTGCTCTGGTTCGTCACCGATGCGGACGCGGCGGCGAAGCCGAACGGCACCTCGACGAACTCATCCGCGAGCGAGTAGTTGTGCGTCGCGGAGTACATGCGCGGACCGCTACACGTAGAAGGAGTTGTCGAGGTTGCGTTCGGTGACGATCCTCGCGGTGAAGCTGGACGCCACCGATAATCCGGTCGAAGTCACGCGCACGAATAGCTCGGTCGCGGTCGCGAAAAAGGCGACGGCATTCTGCCCGAGGAATGCCGCCGTCCCTGGCGTGTGGGCGCTCAGTGTAAAGCCGGTGATGGTGCCGGCTCCATCGGTCGTCACAAAGGCGAAGATTTCGTAACCTCCTCCGATCGCCGAAGTCTGCCGACCCGACACGATCGCGCGGACCATCCTGGAAGTGCTCGGCGGGAACGCGAGCCCTGGCAGCAAAGCGGTTGTCGCGACTCCGCCTGGGGTGGTCGCCTTCGACTCCCAGGTCCCGAAGTCCTGGAGATGTAGGTTGAGCGGGTACTGGAACGCGGCCGAACCAGCCTGGATCTTGTTGTCGCGCACCACGCAGTCGGACGAGCCCGTCTCGAAGATCATCGGGTAGATGCTCGTCGAAAGCACACCGCGCGCGAGGTTGCCCTGGACGCTGCAACGGATCGCCGTCGGCCCGAACGCGAGCACGGTGCCGACCAGGTTGTACGGAGCGGCGAGCAAGCCGAGGCCGTAGTTGTAGATGGTGTTCCCTTGGACGGCCGTGTCTCGATCGTCGACGTGGATCGGGAGCCCGAGGATGTTGTCGATCATGTTGCCGGCGACATTGGAAGTGCGCCCCGCCGAGATCGCGATCGCTCCGGTGCCCGCCGCCGCGCCGCCGAGGTTTCGGATCACGTTGTCGGTGATGTTGCAGAAGAACGCGCCGTTGGTCGTGAACGCGACTCCGGGACCGCTCCCGAACAACCCGGCCTTGATGCCGTAGCAGTTCTGCTTGCCGCCGGTGCCGCTGACGGCCGAGACCAGCAGATCGATCCAGTTGTCCGCGATTGTGCAGTAGTCGTCTTGCACTGCGATACCGCCGGAGATCGCCGGTGCGCTGGCGGTGCCGCTGACCTGCTCGCAGATGTTGTCGTTGATCAGCGTGCGTCCAGCAGCCGACGAGATCGCGAAGCCCGCCTGCCAGTCGTGAATGAAGTTGCCCACGATGGAGCACCGAAGCGCGGCCGTGGTCGGCAGTCGAATCGCACCGCCCTGGGAACCTGCGTCGGGTCCGCAGTTGCGCAGTTGGTTGGTCGCGATCACGACACCGGGCGAGTCGCACTCGATCCCGTGCGTGCGCGCCTGGTCGATGATGTTGTCGTTGATGATGGACGCACCGCAGTCGTCCGACATCAGGATCGCTCGGTTGAATCCGTCGAAGGTGTTCCCGTGGATCATCGAGCGACCGGCGTTGTCCATGCGCAGCGCGTCCGATGCAGATGCCGTGACCGGACCCTCGAAGTCGTTGCCGTCGATCACCCAGTCCGCGGCCGCGCACGTCGCGTTGATCTCCACGCACGCCTCGGTGGACGTGGACTGCATCAAGAACTCGTTGCGGCTGACGTGCCAACGGTTTGCGACCGTTGCCGCCGAGCCGAAGATGCCGCGCATGCACCCGTCAAATGTGCACTCTTCCACGCTCACGCGGTCGAGCAGCGAAGCGCCAACCGCTCGGATCGCTGCGTGGTTCGCGCCGACGGCGCCGCCGACATACCGGAAGTTGAGATTCCGGATGCGCGCCCGCTGTGCCCCAGGCTCAAGCCGGAACGGTGCCCCGCTGGTGAAGGTCCAGATGATGCGCGAGCCCAGCCCCGAGCCACTGATCGACACCGGTTGATCGATCACCACTTCAGCGCCCACGGTGAGATCGCCATTGATCACGATCTCCACGCGCGCGTTGACCGTCTGCTCGATCAGCACCCCCGCATGCAGCACCGCACGTCGCAGGTCGGTGAAGTCGGACTCGCCGGAGGTGCTCACCGTGATCACGTGCGTCGCATGCGAGCGCTTGCGCGCGCACGAGACGAGCGACGTGATCGCGCCGCCGCTGGTGATGGCCTTGGCCACCAGCACGCGGTTGGGTGCGGACGCGGTCGCCGCGATGGTGCTCGACTTGTAGACCTTGTCGCTGTCCAAGTAGAGGTAGACGGTCGAGTTGTCTGCGACCGCGATCCCCGCCTGCGCCGCCTGCGTATGCTTGGTCCCGTTCAGCCACACGTCCACCGGACCGGTGACGTCCACGAACAACCCGCCGGGGGCCAGCACACCAGGGACCGTCTCGAACGAGTTGAAGTTGTAGTCGGCCTGGCCGGCGCTGCGCTGTTCGTCGAGGAATGCGAGCCAGTTGTAGTTGGTGTTCTGCAACCAGTTCCACCAGTTGCGCGGCGGCTTCTCGCGGTAGTGGAACCCGGTATCCATCTTCGCGCCGGGCGGCTCGACGACATTCGGTTGACCCGAGAGCACGTCGTTCCCGGGCACGGTCGCCCAGCGGGGGAACTTGTCGGGTCGTGCGAGGAGCGGCATGGGAGATCAATCCACGAACACGTCGGCAAACTCGCCGTGCATCGAACGAGCAGCATCGAGCAACGGCGCGCGTTCGGGGGCTGCGTGCTGTAGCTGCCCGTCTCCCGATCCCGCTGGCGGCGTCGGCGTCACTTGCAGTGAAGTCTCGCCCGCGGCGAAGCTGACTGCAACTACGCGATAGAAACCGTCATCTCCAGTGGAGCCCGTCACCTCGATCAAGTGACCGACTCCGACGCCACCGCCGACGAACTGGCTTGTCGCGTCATTGTCGACGCGGAAGATGTCGGGCCCGGTGAAGCCGACGATCTCGAACGCGTCGTCGTAGGGCCCGCCGTTCAAGTCCTGAGCGCCACGGTCGACGTTTTCAAGGATGATCGTACCCGGAGTCACCCCACCGCCGTCTGCGACGAGGATGTTCGTGTTCGGTCCCACGAACGTCACGGAGACGATGGTCGTCTCGTGCACGTACGCCTGTGCCGCGAAGTCCCATACGTTCACGACGTCGTCAACGTCATAGAGCCCGCTCACGTCGCCCTCAACTTCGAACACGTCGAGCGCGACGGCGAGGATGCGGTTCCATCCGGCATCGGGCCCAAACACGAATGGAAGCGTTCCGCCTGACGAGACGACGTCGGTGCCGATCCCGCTGGCGCGCATCGCCTTGAGCAGCGTTCGCCGTCGAGCGTCGAGCGTCGTTCCGTGGAGGTACACGGTGTAATACGCCTCCGAGTCGTTCTGCACCTGGACGAAGATCACGCCGTCTTGCTCGGCCGCGGCGTCGATCACCTCCGGCATCGTCCCGTGGCTCCGGTTCGCGCGCCTCGCCAGTCGGAGGGCGGCTCGGTAGTCGGCGTCGCTCTGCCCGTCGCGCGTGAGGTGCTCGATATCGCCGATGCCGTCGAGCTGGAGCCCTGCGGACGCGGCGAGGGTGCGCAGTCCCGTGAGCGTGAAGAACACGCCCTCCAATTCTTGCAGGCCCCACGGTGCGCCAGCGAGCGCGGCCGTCACCTCGGCGACGATCTGCCCGTCGAGTTCGTCGTGCGTGAGTCCGAGGATGCTCTGCGCCAGCAACGCCGCATCGACGACTTCCGGCGTCGCGGTGAAGGCCGGCGGGCTGATGAGTGCCGATACCCTGAGCGTCTGCCCGGAGCCGAGGTCGAAGTCCGTCGAGCCGCCGCCGGTGATCGTCGCCGCCCCGCCCACACCGAAGTACGTCGCGAGCTGAGCCTCGGGGAACACGATCGCGCCCTTCGTGGTGGCGCGCACGGCCCACAGGATCGCATCGTCGGCCCACGTCCCGCGAATGCCGAGGAGCGCCCGCAGGAGCTTGCGCCACGAAGCCCGATCGTGCTGCGTCGGTAGCCGCCGGAGCGCCCGTTCCGCGTGGTCGTCGATCGGCTCGACGGTCATCGGCTACAGCCCCGTCACGGTGATGCGCGAGTCGTCGAAGCGGGCGATCTCGTCGGCCGCGATCGAGATCGGCGTCGCGGCCGTGACCGGCGTGAGCCCGACCTCGACGGTGATCTCGGACAGCCCCGGCACCGCGGCGAAGATGGCACCCGACAGGCGTTGCGGGATCACGTCGAGCCCGCCGCGGAATGTGCGCCCAAACGCGACGATGGCCTCGGCGATTCGTCTCGCACTCTCCAGGCGGGGGCTCGACCCGCGCGGCTGCGCGCTCCTCGCGTTTGGCGGTGCGGGCGGACTGCACGCCGCGTACCTGGCGCGCGACCTCGGGAT
>CAZUGW010000272.1:0-686 GCA_964620055.1 uncultured bacterium | reverse complement strand
CGCCCAAACGCGACGATGGCCTCGGCGATGGCACCGGGCGCAAGCGCTGGCAGTGCTTCTTCGTCGTAGAGGGACAGCACGGCGACGTCGACCCAGATCGGCACGTCGACCGCTCGGGAGAACCGGATCGCGTGCGTGAAGCCTTGCGTGTCGACGACCAGCTCGACCGTGTTGCCGAAGCTCTGAATGCCGGATGCGAGCCGGCCGAAGATGGCGAGCGCGACATCGGAGTCACGGCCACCACTCACCACGCATTCGACCGAATGTGGCGGGCGGCCATCGGCGTCGATCTCATCCGTCTCGTTCGGGAACACCTGCGCCGCATCGACGCCGGCCGTTTCCAGCAGCGCGTGTACGAGCCCAGGCGAGGATGGCCCCGGCCCGACCCGCACCTCGACTTGACGACGCTGGCGCAGGTCGACGTCCGGCTCGATGACGCGGCCAGGATCGGCGGCGATCAGGTTCGTCGCCGAGAGCCAGCCCGTCACTGGAGTCTCGATCACCGAGAGCGTGTTGACGTCCGCCTCGGTTGGACCTGTCTCGTCCGCGAACACCTCGGTCGCGCGCCCCACCGAAGCGAGCGTGAAGTTCGCCGGGATGGAACCGACGAATGTGATCAGCATCGCGAAGTCGCTCGCATCGGTGGAACCGGGCGGGAACGGCGACGGGACCGGCTCGAACGCGAA
>CAZUGW010000271.1:1094-5042 GCA_964620055.1 uncultured bacterium | reverse complement strand
ACCACATAGCCGCGCCGGCGGTTCAACTCCTCCACCAGCGCCTGGTTCACGTCCACGAACACGACCTCATACCCGGCCCGGCTGAAGAGCTGGCCGATGAAAGAGCGCCCGATATTGCCCGCGCCGAAGATGAGGATGTTCATCGTTCTTCACGCCCGCCACGCCCCCACAAACTCCCGCACCCCCTCCTCCCACCCCGGCAACGTGATCCCGTACACCGTTGCCAGTTTCGTGGTATCCAGCACACTGTTCGCCGGCCGGGGCGCGGGGCGAGGAAACTCGGAGGTCGGGACCGGCTGAATTTCTACACTGATACCAGCTTCCGCGAGCACCGCGCGCGCCAGATCGTACCACGTGCATGATCCCGAGTTGACGGCGTGGTACGTGCCATAGTGCGGCTGCGTGACAATCCCCGCCAAGGCCTCGGCGAGATGCACCGTATAGGTCGGGCAGCCGAATTGGTCGTTCACGACGCGGAGCGGACCGCCCTGCTGGGCCAGATTCAGGATGGTGCGCGGGAAGCTCTTGCCGTGAATCCCATAGAGCCACGCGGTGCGCACGATCCAGTGCGCGACTAAGGCCTCGCGCACCGCGATCTCACCGGCGAGTTTGGACTCACCATAGACGCTGCGCGGGTTCGGGGGATCATCCTCGAGATAGGCCCCGGCTTTCGTGCCATCGAAGACGTAATCGGTGCTGAGGTGAAGGAGCGCCGCGCCGACCTCCGCCGCGGCCTCCGCGAGGTTGCGCGCGCCGTCGCGGTTCACGCGAAACGCGGTCTCTTGGTCGGTCTCCGCCTGGTCCACCGCGGTGTAGGCGGCGCAGTTGATGATGGTCGCGGGAGAGCAGTCCGTGACGAAGGCGCGGGTGGCGGCGGGGTCGGTGAGGTCGAACTCAGCGACGTCGGCAGGGATGACTTCCACGCCTCGGGCGCGCAGCACGACGCACAGGTCCGTGCCGAGCATGCCCCTCGCGCCGGTGACAAGGACTTTGCTCATCCGTCCCGGCGATCCCAGTCGTGCGGAATGTCGTTCTGGTGCGGGTCTACCCGATATTCGTCGGGCTGATCGTAGCGATAGGGCTCGGTCGGCGCGTTCAAGATAACCGCCTCCTCCAGCCCCACGTTCTTGAACCCGTGATAGACCATCGGGGGGACCTGCACCAAGATGGGGTTGTGCACGCCGGTGTAGAACACGTTCACCTCGCCCCGCGTGGGCGAGTCCTCCCGCGCATCGTAGAGCGCGATCTGCACCGTGCCGACGAGGGTGCAGAGGTTGTCGGTCTGAAGCTTGTGATAGTGCCAGGCCTTCACCACGCCGGGGTAGGCGGTGGTGATGTAGACCTGGCCGAATTCCGCGAACATCTCGTCGTCCCGCCGCAGGATCTCCATCAGCCGTCCGCGCTGATCGGGGTGGACGGTGAGTCGCTTGGTCTTCACGCCGTTTATCATGTCACGCTCCAGGACAGCCGCAGGTCGGGGGCCCCCTCGACTCCGCTCGGGGCAGGCCTGCGCTACGGTTCACAGAAGGAATACCAGGGATAGCGTGCCGTGTCAAATCAAGGTAGTATGAATAAGTGAGAGACGAAGAGGCAGGAAGGGAGGGTGACGATGCGCATCATGGTGACCGGCGGGGCGGGGTTCATCGGCTCGAACTACGTTCGACACGTGCTCGAGGCGCACCCCGAGGACGAGGTGGTGTGCTTCGACAAGCTCACCTACGCGGGCAATCTGGAGAACCTGAGCGAGGTGGAGCGCGATCCGCGCTACTCCTTCGTGCGCGGCGAGATTTGCGACGAGGCCGCGGTGGCGGAGGTGATGGGCCGCGTCGACGCGGTGGTGAACTTCGCCGCCGAGACGCACGTGGATCGCTCCATCCAATCCGCGGGCGCGTTCGTGGACACCGACATCAAGGGGCTCTACGTGCTCCTTGAGGCGGCGCGGGCCCGGGGGATCGCGCGGTTCGTGCACATCTCTACCGATGAGGTGTACGGCAGCATCGCGCAGGGCTCGTTCACGGAGGAGGACCCCTTCGCTCCCTCCAGCCCCTACTCGGCTAGCAAGGCGGGCGGGGAGTTGATGGCCAAGGCTTATGAGCGCACCTTCGGCTATCAAGTCCTGGTGACCCGCGGGTCGAACACGTATGGCCCCTACCAGTACCCGGAGAAAGTGGTCCCGCTGTTCATCACCAATCTCATTGACAATCTCCCAGTCCCGCTCTACGGCGACGGGCTGAATGTACGCGATTGGCTGTACGTCACGGACCACTGCGCGGGGATTGACATAGTGCTGCGGGAGGGCGTGCCGGGCGAGGCCTACAATCTGGGCGGGGATCAGGAACGCACCAACCTGGAGTTGACGCACAGGCTGCTCGCGCTGCTCGGCAAGGGCGAGGAGGTGATCAAGCACGTCGCCGACCGGCCGGGGCACGACCGGCGATACTCGATCGCCACCGCGAAAGCGCGCGCTCTCGGCTGGGCGCCGCAGGTGGGTTTTGACGAGGGGATGGCGCGCACCGTGGCCTGGTATCGCGAGCACGAGGACTGGTGGCGGAAGATCAAGGACGGGAGCTATAAGGAGTACTACCGGCAGATGTACGCGAATCGGTAAGGCTCAACCCGACGCTAGTTGAGCCCGTCCACGCCGTCGGGCAGTTGCAGCCGCCGGCCGAGCACCTCCAGCAGCCCGGCGCAGTGCCGGTCGAAGTCCAGTTCGCCCAGCCCGTCCACCACCCGCGTCGCCATGAGGAAGCGGAAGAGCGTATCCACGTCCCGATCCCGGAGCGAGTGGAGGTAGTTCCGGAGCTTCCTCCCGAGTCTCTGCTCCGCGGACAGGCTCGCCGTCCAGGTGCGCTCGTACTCGGCGAGCGCCACGGCGTTCATATCGCCCTTCGCGAAGGCCCGATGGATCGTCTCCACCGCCGCGTCGGCCCCGATCAGCCCGAAATAGATCCCGCCCCCCGTGGTGGTCTTGACCTGCCCGGCCGCGTCCCCGACCGCCAGCACGCGGTCCGCGAACGACGGCAATCGCGGGCCGCAGGGAACCGGGCGGCAAATGGCGCGGCCGTGATCCCCGATCATCCCTCTATTGCGTAGCGTCTCCGCAAAGGCCTCCAATCGGGGCCGCGGGTGATCGCGCGTGAGCATCCCTACGCGGCAGGTGTCGCCCCCGGACGGCACCATCCACGCGAAACCGCCGGGCGCGACCGTTCTCCCCAAGTGTACCTCGGCGTCGGCCGCGGTCCGCATCTCGCTGGTGAGTTGCGCCCCACTCAGCCACCCGGCGCGCGTTCTGGCGAGGCCGAGAGGCCGCGAGAGGGTCTGGTCCACGCCGGTGGCGAGCACGAGCAGCGATCCCCGGAACCGGACCGACTCGGTGTCCCTTTGCCCCTCGGCCACCACGCCGTCCTCGCCGACCGCGACTCGCGTCACCCGCGTCCCAGGGAATACCTCGGCGCCGGCGTCCATCGCTTCCTGAGAAAGCGCCTGATCAAATCGAACCCGATCCACGACCACGGCCCGCGACTCGGTCGGGGCCACCGTGAAGGACAACCCCGAGGTGGAGACGACGCGAACGCGGTCCAGAGCGGCAGCGATGGCGGCGCGGTTCAGCCCGAAGCGGTCGAAGGCCTCCAGGCTGATGATCCCGGTGCAGTGGACTGGATCCCCGACTACCGGGTGCTCTTCAAGCACGGTGACCCGATAGCCGCGGTGGGCCAGCTCGCGCGCCAGATAACAGCCGATAGGCCCGCCGCCTACCACGATGATGTCACACACGACGTGCGCCTCCAGCGGTCGCAGACTCACAGACGCAATGATACCATGTCTTGTACTCACGTGGGAGGGAGCGGGCGATGGTCGAGAGGAGCTTCAGCGATCGTCACTCCAGCTTCGCACCCCGACCTCCTGAGCCTCCACGGGCGCGCGGTCTGCGCGCCCGATGCTGAGATA
>CAZUGW010000271.1:0-1084 GCA_964620055.1 uncultured bacterium | reverse complement strand
GCAATCCGGCCGCCGTCACGTCCGCGGCCGAGCAAGTGTTGCGGCCGTCGCAGACAACCGGCCGGGCCAGCAGCTCGCGCATCCGCCCGAAGTCCAGGCGCCGAAACTCGTCCCACTCGGTGGCGATCACCAGCGCCTCCGCCCCCTCCGCGGCGGCGAAGGGGTCCTCGCAGTAACTCACCTCGGGCTGGACCTGTTGCGCGGAGGCCATCGCCACCGGATCGTAGGCCTGCACGCGCGCGCCCCCCGCGAGCAAGGCCGCAACCAACTCCATCGCCTTCGAATCGCGTAGGTCGTCAGTGTCCGGTTTGAAGGCGAGGCCGAGGACGGCGATGGTGCGGCCCCGCAGCCCCCCGAGTTCCCGCGAGAGCCGCGCCACGAAAAGCGGCACGCGCCGACGATTGACCGCGATCGCGGCGTCGAGCAGCTCTATCCCACAGCCGAGCGCGGCCCCGGTGGCGGCCAGCGCCGCGGTGTCTTTGGGGAAGCACGATCCGCCCCACCCCAGGCCGGGCCGGAGGAAGTCGCTCCCGATGCGCCGGTCCGCCCCCATCCCCGCAGCCACCTGCGAGATGTCCGCGCCGGAACGCTCGCAGACATCGGCGATGGTGTTGATGAACGACAGTCGCATTGCCAGATAGGAGTTCGCGGCCTGCTTGACGAGTTCCGCGCTGGCAACGTCCATCACGAGGACGGGTCGTCCCAGGGGGGCGTAGAGGGCGGCGAGCTTCTCTCCCGACTCAGGGCGAGAGGAGCCGATGATGATGCGATCCGGGCGCAGGGAGTCCGCGACGGCCGAACCCTCGCGCAGGAACTCCGGGTTCGAGGCGACGTCGAAGCCCACGCCCGCGGGCGCGTGTCGCACCACTACCTCTCTCACCCGCGCGCCGGCGCCCACCGGCACAGTGCTCTTGACGACGATCACCGCGTCCTCGCGCAGGTGACGGGACGCCTCCGCCGCGGCCGCCAGGAGGTAACTCAGGTCGCAGCTCCCATCCGGGAGCGGCGGCGTACAGACCGCGAGGAAGACGATCTCGGCCTCCGGCACGGCCGCGGCGTAGTCGCAGGTGAAGACCAGCCGGCC
>CAZUGW010000270.1:0-5045 GCA_964620055.1 uncultured bacterium | reverse complement strand
GGCGACCGAGGCCCTAGTGTTGGCGGGGTGGGAGCTGTTGCAGAAGGTCGAAGGTCGAGGGTCGAAGGTTGAAGGCCAGGTGGCGGAAAGCGATAGCAACAAGGGTCCCATACCTGAGCGCGCTGAGCCGACTTCAGAAGAGCCGCCAGCCATTCTTGAAGTCGCAAGCCATCGACCTTCGACCTTTGACCTTCGACCTTCCAAGATATCGGTCTCGCTCGCCCCACCTTCGCTCTCCATCGGCTCGGACGGAGTCGCGCGGGGCGAGGTCGTCATCGAGATTCCCGAAGGAATTCACATCAACTCGAACGACCCTCCGATGCGGTGGCTGGTCCCGACGACGATCGGTTGCGAGCGGTTCAAGTTGATTGCCGAATTCCCGCCCGCCGAAGAGCTGGGCTATTTCGGGACCTTGCGCATTCCGGTTGCGGTCGAAGGGGCCACGCAAGGAACCGAGGTCGAGATAACGGTCGCCTATCAGGCCTGCACTGAGAAAGAGTGCGTTTCGCCAATCGCAACCACCATATCCGGGCGAGTGTCGAATTGACGCGCGTCAAGCGCACAGTACAAGAAACCATTTCGAAAGTTCGAATCGCGACCCTTCGGGCCGCCTCAAGACCGTTGGTCGCGAACCCAGGGCTGCGCCCTGGGTTGTAACATTGTGGCCCTTTGGGCCCCCAGATCCGACTTTTGAGATGGCCCTAACACATCTGATACTCCGGCATCCCGAACGCCAGCCGGGCCAGAGCCCGAAAGGCCGTGAGGGCCGTTTGCGGTCTCTCGAGCGCGGAAACACCCCCAGCTTTATCGAACGCCTCGATCAGCGTCGCTTTCTTCTCCGGAATGTTCGGAACGTCGAACGCCGCGCAGAAGAGCTCGACGGCGGCCGCCGAATCCTGCGGCTTGGCCGTCGCGATCCTTTCTCGAAGCAGATTCGCCACGGCTTGTCCCGCCCTTCCGAACAGCGTGTCGCCGAAGCGGATTCGGTCCGCCATCATCGCCGGGCTCACCCAGGCCTCGCCCCAATCCCATCCTGCAACGTCGGGCGGATAAAGCAGGCGCATCCCCTGGCGGGCAAGGGTTTGGTAGAGCGTGCGGGAGAGTTGGGCGGGAGGACCGTCGATGGGAGTTATCGTTAGCCGTGAGCCGCTTGCGGTTGGCCGTTCGGAGCCCGGAGCGCCGCTCATCATCTGATCGGTCGCGCCGCCCGATGTCTGGTTGCGCTGCGCAAGGATCATCTCCCCCACTCCCAACTGACGGACCGTCGCGATGGTGAAGTCCACCGGGCTCTTGACGATCCCCCTAAGGCACTTCTCGCTCCAGAACTCGTTGCTCGTCGCGATCGCCAGCAGCACGGGCTTGATCTCGAACTTGCCGTCCAGATAGACCTTCGCGATCCGGTCGATCACCTTCGGCTCGGGCTTCGGGTAGGCAAACCACTCCCAGAGCTTCGTACAAAGATATCGAGCCGTCTGCGGCTTCGATGCGAGAAGGTCCAGCGCGGAATCCGTGTCGAATCGGCCGGTCCTCCCGAGGAACGTCTTCACGCCCTCGTCGTGGAGGTCCTCCGAGTAGCTGCTGGCCACGAGCGGGCGGTCCATCTCCATGCAGTCCAGGATCTGCTTTCGCGTGTCTTCCGGACGGCCCCCGCGAACGACCTGCCTCAATCCCCAGCCCGTGAACGCCCTCGCAAGCTCTTGCACGTCCTTCTCCGTGTAATTGCCAATGCCCAAGGTGAAAAGCTCCATCACCTCGCGCGCGTAGTTCTCGTTGGGCCTTCCTTTGATGCTGACGTCGTTATCCAGCCAGCGGAGCATCGCGGGGTCCTTGGTCATCGAGTAAAGAAGCGCGCGAAAGTTGCCGTTGGCATTCTTGCGGATCGTGTCCAGATAGCGGATCAGCAGAGCGGCGCTCTCGATCTTCGAGCCGCTCACGGCGAAGTGGTCGTGCCAGAAGAGCGTGAGCTTCTCCTGCGAAGGGCGCTTGGTCGCCGCCATGCGCAGCGCCCACCATGCGGCAACGTTCGCGGGGTTCATGTCCAGCTGATCGTTGGGCCGGAAGATGAACTCCCAGGGGCTTACCGTGAAGTCGTCTTTGACCTTGTCGTAGTCGATGAGAAGGTCGATCGTGGGGTGCAGGCCGCGCTTTTCGCCATCGTCGACCTCCTGCCGGCTCGCGCCGAGCCCGAAACGACGGTAAAGGTGGGCAATCTTCTCCCGGGTGTCCATAGCTGTTCCTCCGCGGTGATTCCCTTTAGGATACAAGCACTCGGACCGAATTCGTCCCACGTTTATGGGCATCTTTTTCAGCGTTCAGGCATTACCAAAGTCTTGGACCGAAGACCCACCGGGAACACGTGGCGCCAATACTTGAGTAATCCTGAATGAAGACTCGAACAGGAATGGAGGTTTCGAGATGAGGGTCAGGCCTATTTGGATCGCGCCACTAACCATGGGCGCTGCGCTCGCGGTCGCCGCGGCGCTTCCTTTCGAACCGTTTCAAGCCGCAACGGCTTCCGCGGGAAAGGTCGCCGCACAGACGAATCCCGCGCTGAAAAAGCGCGTGACGAAGAGGTTCGTCAACGCCAATTTGTCCGACGTGCTCGCTTGGCTGAGCCTGGAGCAGCTCAGCTTCGTGGCGGACATGGGCTCGTTCCCGGACAAGAAAGTGACGTTCAATTTCGTCAACCAGCCGATGGAGGACGTCCTCACCGCCATCGCCGACACGTTCGGGGGAAGGTGGGAGCAAAGGGGAGATATTTGGACCCTCAAGGCCGGTTCGTCGTTCGCGAGCCGCTCCACCGGCGTCTTTAGCGGCGCTACGACACAGATACCCAGGACGTTCGAGTTCAAACCGTCGATTTCGGCCACGGCTTCTGGGGCCAGGAACTTGGACCTGGCCGTAACACCCAAATTCTCCGGAACCACGATCAACGTCAGACCACTGATCGCGAAATCGATTGTCGGAGCACAGAAAGAGGAGGCAAAGAAGCTCACACCCGAACAGCAGAAGGAGATCGAGAAGGCTGTCGCCCAGGCCAAAGAGGAGCTTCAAAAAGCTCTTCAGGAGATCAAGAAGCTGAAGGGGCAGCCCGGATCGCCCGAGCGCGCGCAGCTCGAGGAGATGCACAAGCAGCTCTCCGACATCCTCGGCAAGCTCATCCCGAAAATCATGGAGTCGTTTCCGAAAGGGTTGACCGGGTTCAAAGAGGGCCAGGCATTCGCGATCGACCCCAAGGTCTGGGCAAACATGAAGCTCGACGAGAAGGCAATGGCCGAGCACATGAAGGGCTTTGAGAAGATGAAGCTCGACGACAAGGCCATGGCCGAACACATGAAGGTATTCGACAAGGCATTTGCCGGCAAGATCGACGCCAAAGTTCTCGAAAAGCTCAAGCTGACCGAGAAGGAGCACGGCGAGCAGATGAAGCTCTTCGAAAAGACCTGGAAGGGCCAGCACTTCGACACCAAGGTCTTCGAGAAGATGGACGAGAAGGGAATGGCCGAGAAGATGAAGGCCCTTGAAAAGACCTTCACGAAAGAAAACTTCCCGTTCATGAAGTTGGAAAGCGAGGGAGTCTTCCATTTCGGCGGCCAGAATTTGAGCGCGCTTCTCGACAGCCTCACGGACGAGCAGTCCGCCAAGATGAAGAAGCAGGGCTACCTCTCGCCGGAGGACCTCACGGCCAAGCAGAAATCGCTCCTCGGAAAGCTCCCCGCGGGGAAATGGGAGATCACCTTCGTCCGGGACGGCAAGAAGATCACCCTCAAGGGCGGCAAATAAGTCGCGCTCCTCTCCCTCCGCCCTCGGGCAGCCTTCTGCCCGGGGGCTTTTTTGCGTCCTTCAATGGTGAGCGATATCGGGGCTGCCGTCCGCATCGAAGTTGATGTCAAACTTACTCAGGGGCGAGCCCGTCCTGAGTAATGCCATGAGAGTCTTGGTTCCCGCAGCCGCCGGTATGTTCGGACTTGCAGGAGCAGGGCGTCGTGACCTATCGCGGCAGCATCGCGCGCATCTTCGCGGCTAAGTGCACCGGATGCCACAACCCCGAAGGGCCCGCGCCGTTCAGCTTGACGACCTATGCCGACGCCAAGAGGAAGGCCGACCTGATCCTCAAAATCGCGTACGTGCGCTCGATGCCGCCCACTCGGGGAGAGTCCGATTACGGGTTCCATCCCGATTACCCGGCGCTGAGGGACGACGAGAGCATCGCGATCCAGCGCTGGATGCAGGCGGGCGCGCCGGAAGGCGCCGGAGCCGTTCCGCCGATGCCGGGACCCCAGCCGCGCTGGAGGCTCGGCGCTCCCGACTTGATCCTCAAATCTCCGCCCAACCTGTTCGTCCCGCCTGAGGGCGCGAAATCAGTCAAGATCGTCGAACTTCAGCTCCTACTGGCCGAATCGAAGACGCTCGTGGCGTTCGACGTGCGCCCCACGTCGCCCAAAGCGGCGCGCCAGGCGCTGGTGGCGGTCGAGGGTCCGGGCCAGGCGGGCACGTTCAGCCCCTACGGCGTGAGGGCCGAGCGCCTCGTGGGCGCTTGGGCGATCGGCTACCCTGCCTGGAAGCTTCCGGACGACGCGGGCCTGAAGCTAACGCCGGATTCACGCCTCGCCGTGCGAATGACCTATCATCCCACCGGAAAGCGCGAGGACGGGGGGTTCGAGGTCGGCCTCTATTTCTCGAAGACGTCCAGAAGATACGCTCCGACCTGGATCACGCTCGGGAGGAGGAGCTTCGTCATCCCGGGCGACCCCATTTACACCACCCTTGAGGACGAAGGAACGGTGGAGCCGGGATCGAGGGTCGTCTCCGTCGTGCCCGAGGCGAGAAGCGCGGGCCTGATCGTCACGCTCAAACAGGCGCTGTCTCCGGAGGTCGGCCGCACGATTCTGAGCATCTTCAATTGGGACCCCAGGTGGATCGGCGCCTACAATTTCGCGGGCGCGCCGCGATTGCCCCCGAGGACGCGGGTGTCCGCCGAGATTCAATACGCCAACTCGATTCACGGCAGGCCCGATCTTACGCTCGACGAGGCCAAGAGGCTG
>CAZUGW010000269.1:307-5048 GCA_964620055.1 uncultured bacterium | reverse complement strand
CGTCTGCAAGAGGCCGAATCCCCGTGTGACGAAGACGGCCATCTGGTCGCGGGTCACGGGGCGCTCCGGGTGGTAGCAGCCCCCAAGGCCGATCGTGATCCACCGCGCCGGGAGGCGGGCCCTGACAAAGCAGGCTGGAAGCCTGCGCTCCCAGGGACGCGGGCAGGAGGCGAGCGCCTGTCCAACGAACAGGATCGGCGCATCTTGAGAGTTACGGCACAGCCTCCCCCCGAAAAGGTCCCCCTTCTCCCACACCGAACGAAGTCACACGTGAACCGCAACGTCAGAACCGTCCTCTTCGTCTCCGTGCTCTTCGGCACCTCGACCGGCATCTACGAATTCGTGCTCCCCTACTATCTCCAGGAGCGCGGGTTGTCGTTTCAGAGCATGGGGACGATCTTCGCCGTGGCCGCGGCGGGGATGTTGCTGGTGCGGGTGGTGATGGGGCGGCTGGCCGATGTGTGGGGGAGGAAGCTGTGCTACATCCTCTCGCTCGCCGGCAGCGCGGCCGCGATGTGGGTGACGCCGCTTACGGGTTCGGTGGCGGGACAGGCCGCGCTCAAGACCCTCCGCGACGCGATGTTCCTCACCCGCGATACCGTGCACCCGGTAATCCTCTATGAGGAGAGTCGCGGGCAGTTCATGAGCTTCCTGGGCAAGACCCGCGGCTTCGAGTTCTTGTTCCAGGGCGGGGGGACGGTGATTTGCGGGCTCACGCTGGCGAGACTGGGGACGGGGGGCAATCTGCGGCTGGCCGCGGGGCTGCTGCTCGTCTCCTTCATCATCTTCTCCTTCGCCTTCCGGGAGACGTGGCGGCCGCAGGAGCGCGCCACGCGGGGCAGCGTTTGGGACCTGTTCTCCGTCCGCCATCTGCATCGCAACTTGATTGTGATCTTAATCTCGAACCTGATCTTCACCGTCGGCATCACAACGGGCCACTCGTTCGTGATGCCGCTCTTCTTCTCACAGAAGTTCGGCGTGTCGCGCGAGCTGGTGAGCTGGGTGATGGTGGCGCACCGGGTCACCATCGCGCTGCCGCTGCTGCTTGCGGGGAAGCTCGCGGTGAAGCGCCTGAAGCGGGTCTTCTTCGTGACGCTGGTGTTGGAGGGGACGATCATCTCGGCCTCGGCCCTGGTCCCGGGCTTCTGGGCCGCCTCGGGAGTATGGCTGCTGCACGACCTGGTGGGGGCCGGGGTGTGGCTGCCCATTCAGAACCAGATCATCCAGGACTACACGCGGCCGGAGGAGCGCGCGCTGGACATGGGCAAGATCCTCGCCTACAGCGGGATCGGTGGCATCTTCGGGAGCAAGCTTTCCGGGGTGCTGGCGGACTACAACATCAGCGCGCCGTTCTTCGTGAGCGGGCTGCTCATGGTCGTCGCCGCCCTCGTCTTGGCGGCCTTGCGACTGGAGGAACGCCGGGTCTCCGAGCCAGCCGAGGCACTTGAGGAACTCCGGCAGTAGATCGTAGGGCCTTCTCTCCGCCCAAACGCTTGACAAAGATTCGAGTTTGTGAGATAAGTTACAAAGCCGATTCCTATCATGCATATAGACACAATGAGCTAGACGGTTGCCTCCCGCGATGGCAGAGCGCCGAGGCGTCATTTGGGAGGAGACTGGGTTTCTTGTTCAATAGGGCCGACAAGTCTGCGGGGAATTGGTGGACAACAGGCACATTTGGCAAGAATCGCGGCTTCTCTGGTATTATGATGTAAGCGTTCTTCAGCAAGTGAGAGAATGATCGTGCTGAGTGAAATCCGTTCGTGCTGGGAGAACACGTCATCCTCCGGGGCAAGGGGGCCTGCCTTGGGTGAGCGAGTTCGGTTGTGATTCAGGTAGTCGGCACTAATCACAAGCAGACGCCCCTGGACGCCCGCGAGTGCATCGCCCGCGGGCCGTCGGCGTGTGGTTTCCTGCAGCGGGCGAAAGAGGCGCTGGGCGCACGGGAGTGCGTCCTGCTGCTCACCTGCAACCGCATCGAGCTCTACTACGTGGCCTCCGATGACCCGTGGCAGAGCGAAGCGGCAAAGCGCCTGCTATGCAGCGCGGCCGGATCCCAGGCCTGTCTGGACCCGGAGAGCGTCTACCACCACGCCGGGGACGAGGCAATCGTGCATCTTTTCTCAGTCGCCTCCGGCCTCGACTCCATGGTGCTCGGCGAGCATGAGATTCTGGGGCAGGTGAAGACCGCGGCTCCGGAGGCGCTGGAGGCTGGCTTCGGCGGCCCCATCCTGAAGCGCCTGTTCGATCACGCCGCCCGCACGGGAAAGCGCGCCCGCCGCGAGACTGCCATCTCCTCCGGCATTTTCTCCATCGGCCAGTGCGCCGCCCGCGCCGCCCAGGGCGTACTCGGCAGCCTCCAGGGGAAGCGCCTCTTCGTATTTGGCGCGGGGCGCATCGCCCAGGTGACCGCGAAGCACATGGCCGCGCTCGGGGCCGGTCCCATCACCGTCTTCAGCCGCACCTTCGCCCGCGCCCAGGAGCTGGCCGAGGTCTCCCACGGGCGGGCCATCACCGCGATAGACCTGCCGGAGGCCTTAGCGGACAGCGATATCGTAGTGGGCTGCACCGCCGCCCCGCACCATGTCGTAACCACCCATCACGTCCAGGGGGCGATGCACGACCGCGGGGAGCGGCCCCTGGTGGTGGTGGACCTGGGAGTGCCGAGGAACGTGGACCCCGCGGTGGGGGATCTCCCCGGGGTGCGCCTCTTCAACATTGATGATCTGGAATGCGTAGTGGCCGAGCACGTGGGGGAGCGGGAGCGCGAGATCGCGCGCGTCCACGAGATCGTGCGGGAGGAAGCGACGGCCTTCCAGCGATGGTATGAAGGCACACGGGTGAACGCGCTAATCTCCGATCTACGCGCGAAAGCCGAGCAGGCCCGGCAGGAGTGCCTGGGGCTGGCCGCGCGGCAGGTCTCGGAGACGGACCTGGAGACGGTCGGCTACCTGCTGGACCTGCTGGCGAGGAAGCTGCTGCACCATCCCATCGCCGCGGTGCGGGAAGCCGCCACCGATCCGGAGGCCGATGACCTCGCGGCGGTGGTGAGAACGTTGTTTGCCCTGCCTGACGGGACCGAGGCAGAGACCGAGGCGGTGGCCGCCAGGCCTGCCGCCGAGGAGAGTCCCAGCGTTGCACAGGAGTAGTTGCTACAGTGACGACGATGTCCAAGGAAACTGAACGCAACGGGAGCACGGCCCCCGGGACCAACCCGCGCCCGTCGTGGCTGATGGGGATCCTCACCTCCTCGCGGCTGACGCTGTGGCTGGTGGGGCTCTTGACCATCGCCATGGCGGTGGCCACGCTGATCCCGCAGAAGGCGCCGGAGGAGGCCTACCTCAAGGTCTTCGGCACGCTGCTGGGGCCGGCGATCGCCAAGACCGTCCTGCGGAACATCTACGGATCATGGCAGTTCATCGGCGGCTTTGCGCTGCTGGTGCTCAACCTGCTCGCCTGCGCCGTCCAACGGGCCGGGCGGCTACTCCGGCAGAGCGCCGACGTACCGAGACAGGTCACCCGCGCGCAAGTCGCGGGACGCCCGCAACAGGCGCGGTGGCGCACCGGCCGCACCCTCGAGGAGACCGTGGCCGGCCTGGCCGCGGCGCTGCGACGCTCGGGCTACGCGGTGTCGGAGGTTGCGGGCGAGGAGAGCGGCCAGCGCGGGCTGGTGGCGCGGCGCGGGCGTCTTGCCGCGTGGGCGCCGGTGATCGTGCACGTGGGAATGGCGCTGGTGCTGATCGGCGCGGCCTGGGGGCGGTTGCCGCAGAACGGCTATCAGGCGAAGGCCCCGCTTCAGCCGGGAGAGACGTTCGCGGTGAAAGTGCCCGACGGGGCCTTCGGGCTGCGCTTGCTGGAGGCCGGGACGAAGCGTGACGCGCAGGGCCGGGCCTCGGACTACTGGGCGAAGCTGGAGGTGCTGGAGGAGGGCAACGTCGTCCGTTCCACGCTGGTGCGCACGAACCACCCCCTGCGCTATCACGGCGTCAGTGTGGTGCTGGAGAGCATGGGGGCGGCCGGCTACGGAGTGCAGGTGACGAAGGGCGAGGCCGGCAACGTGGTCCCGGTGGCCCTCGGCCCGGAGGGGCACGTGGACATGATGGCGACCGTAACGCACCTGGACGATCCGCACTGGATCGCGTTCCTCCACGACTTTCACGAGAAGGACGAACAGGGCCGGACCCACCCGGCGGCGCACGTGTTCGTGGACAAGTCCGGGGAGATCAGTCATAACTGGCAGGAGGTCGGTTGGGTGGGCGCGGAGGGCGTGGACTTCGACGGCGTCCACTTTCAATTGGTGCAGATGGCGAGCGGCACGACGCTCTCGCTGGACCGGGACATCGGGGTTCCGATTGTGTACCTGGGCTTCATCGTGATCTCGATGGGCACGATCCTGGTCCTGGGCGGGCCGCGGCGGAGCGTGCTGGCGCTGGTAAGTGCGAGGGACAAGGCCGCCCAGATCTTGGCCGGCGGGTCGGGAGCAGGCGGCGCGCAAGAGCTGGAAAAGCTGTCGCAGTATCTGGAGTCAGACCTGGGAGCGACGCGGGAAACCGACGCCTCCCGAAAAGAGGAGAGGGTGTGATGAAAAAAGGTAGGGTGAAGGGGCTGGTCCTCGCGGGGGGAATCGCGCTGGCCCTGGGCGTGGGGCCCCACGCCCAGGGCGGCGTACCGGCCGATGCGAAGTACCTCGGCTCGAAGATATGCACCGCCTGCCATAAGGGAACTCATCCGGCGATGGTAT
>CAZUGW010000269.1:0-232 GCA_964620055.1 uncultured bacterium | reverse complement strand
GGTGGTGGCAGACCTGGCCAAGGCCTCGTTCCCGAAGGACAAGGTGGCCTACGTCCTCGGGGTAGGGCGCAAGCAACAGGCCTTCCTGGACGCCGACCTCAAGGTGCTGCCCGGCGAGTGGGTGGTCAAGGACAGCGCGTGGGTCCCGCAGGGCGCCGCGGACGCGAAGAAGGACTGCCTGGGCTGCCACACCACCGGCTACGATCCCGAGGCCGGGACGTACAAGGACCTG
>CAZUGW010000268.1:0-5060 GCA_964620055.1 uncultured bacterium | reverse complement strand
CGGCCGGGCTGGGTGGGGGGAGGGTGAGGGTGGGGGAGGGGAGCGGCATCCCGCCGGTGAGCGCACCGACGGAGGGGGCCGGGGTGAGGAACGCGACGGCCAGGCCAATCGCCCCAAGCAGGTAGCCCGCAATCCCGATCAGTAGTGGAATGAGCCGGCGACGGCGCTCGTAACGCGCGGCGCGGGCCGCGCCGATCTCCCGCGCGGCGGCGAGCGCGGAGGCCAACTGCGGATCACCGTCAGCAGACTCCACTTTCGGCGCGCGCAACGAGGCGATGTCGGCCAGCGCGCGGCAACGCGGGCAGGACGCCGCGTGGGCGCGCAGGTCGTCGCCGATCTCGGCCTCTGACAGCAAGCTCTCCTCGAATCGGGCGCAATCATCCTTCTGCATGTCCGACCTCTTCCAGCAAGTCAGGATAGGTTGCCTCCAACTGCGCGCGCAGCGCCAGCCGAGCGCGGTGGAGGCGGGTGCGAAAGGCGCCCGCGGAAAGCCCGAGAGCCCGCGCCGCCTCCGCCGGGCTATCCGCGGTCGCGCGGGCCAGCAACGCCTCGCGGTGCGTGGCCGGGAGCTGGTCCACCAACAGTAACAGCCGCCGGGCGGAATCGCGATCCGCGACTGTCGCGGCCGGATCAACGGCCTGGGGCGCGCCCGCACCGCGGCGGCGCGCCTCCGCGGCCTGCGCTCGCTTCGCACCCGCATGGCGGTGCAGAGCGATGGCGCAGACCCAGGTCGAGAACGCGGCGTGGCCGCGATAGAATTCCAGCTTCTCCAGCGCGATCACCATTGCTTCCTGCGCCAGCGCGTCCCCTTCCTCCGGATCACCCGTGAGTCGGCGCGCCAGGCCGCGCACGATAGGCAGTGCTCGGGTGACGAGCGCCTCCGTCGCGGCCGCCTCCCCGCGCCTCGCCCGTTCCGCTAGCTCGCGATCATCCACGCTACTCATCTCTCAATGGCTCAGGCTCCCAGCGGCCGGCGAAGGAGCCGGCGATGGCGGCGGTGACCATGACCCCGCCTACGCGTACGGCCTCCACGGTCAGCCAGACAGGAATGACGAGCTGCGGTCCCAACTGGGGGCTGAGCGCCGGGTTGAGTGCTGTCCCAAGTGCCTGCACGAGGAACACGATGCCACTCGCCGCGAATGCTCCCGGCAGAGGCGCAGGACGCCACCGGGCCAGGAGTGCCGCAATCGTCATCGCGCCCGCGACACTACCCACGGCCATCACGACGCGGTTCGCCATCCAGTAGGGCGGGAGAGAGTGCTTCATAGTGATGAAGCGGTACAGCTCCTGGGCCCGGAGGCCGCTGTACCAACTCGAAAGGAAGGTGAGCGGAACGCCGGCCAGCCCCGCCACCAACCCGGCTCTGATGATCGCGCCTCCCGGACCGCGCCAGAAACGCGAGCTAGAAGCAGACCGCCAGTAGTTCGCGCCGATCCAGCACACCACTGCCAGCGGAAGAGCACGGAACCACAGCAGGGCAAGAATCCCGGGGCCCAGCACAAACTCCCGCAGTGCGGCAGCCAATCCAGGATACCACAGTGTGGACAGAGACAGGGGCGCCCCTGTGTAGCTGATCGCCTGCGGCGCCGCCAGAAGAACGGCGCCTCCGATGCCTCCCACCAACGCGGCTATGCGCTCCGGATTCCCCGGTCGGAGAAAGGCTCCTGTGACTAGGCCAGCTAGGATCGTGGGCGCAGCCAGTGACAGCGTAAGCACGCGAGACGCGAGATAGAGATCCCATGGCGTGTGCCTCGCATGTGCCGCGACTGACACCCCGGCCATCACGACGAACAGGAACAATCCCACCGCCAACCCCACCGCCTTCCACAGCTTCCCATCCCTGAGCACGTGCATGGTGTCCTCGACTTGCCTTTTCAGTTAGTCGCGGAACACCGCCCCACCGTTACACCCACTCAGCCTCGATTCTCTGGCCTTCGACTCTTCGACTCCTCGACTTCTCGCCTCTTCGCCCCTATCCGTACCCCAACTCCCTCAGCCTCTCATCCGAGATCCCGAAGTAGTGCGCGATCTCGTGCACCACCGTGCGGCGGACCTGGGAGATGACGCGCTCCTCGGTGTTGCAGATGCGCTCGATGTTCCGCTGGAAGATGGCGATGCGGTCGGGATAGAGCGGGCTGAACTGGGCGTTACGGCGGGTGAGGGGGACGCCCCGATAGACGCCGAGCAGCAGCGCGCCCCGCGGCACATGGACATCGTAGTCACCAGGCCCGGGGTGAGCCTCGACCACGATCTCGATGTTCTCGAGCTTGTCGAGGAACTCCTGGGGGATGTCCGCAAGGGCCTCGGTGACCAATCGCTCGAACTCGGCGCGGGGGAGGTGCATGGGGGGTAGGTTAGGCGGAGGGAGCGCGCGGTCCTGCCGCAGCCGATCTCACTGCGCCGCGGAGGCCTGCGCCTGCCGCGCCTTCTTCAGCCCGGCGCGCGCCATCCTGTTGTCGGGGGCGAGGGTCAGCGCGCGGGTGAAGGCCTGCTCGGCCTCGCGAGGTTGATGGAGGTTCAGGCGTGCGGCCCCCAGCGCAACCCAGGTCACCGGGTCATCCGGAACCAACCGGATCGCCCGCTCCAGATAGTCCGCCGCCAGGTCCGAGCGGTGCATCTTGCCCGTGATGGCAGCGAGAGCCAGCATTGCCTTGGCGTCGGTGGGCCGCAGTCGCAGGGCCTCCTCGAGTGACTGCTTTGCCCCCTCCAGGTCTTGCGTGTACCACCGGGTGAGCCCCAGGGTGAACTGGGTGATCGGTATCCGGGGGGAGGCCTTCACGCCGCGCTCGGCCCACTGCAGTGCCCCCTGGAGGTCCCCGTGTTGGGCCCGGCAATTCGCGATCATGGCGTAGGCCGCGCCGTTATTCCGCTCCGTCTTGGTCACTTCCAGGAACCACTTTTCGGCCTCCGCCGGCTGCTGGGCCGCAATGTAGCCGAAGGCCAGTTCCCAGGCCGCCCCGGGGTCGTACGGCGCCGCCTCCGCTACGCGCCGCAGTTCTGCCAGCCCCTCCGTCACCTTGCCCCGCGCCATCAGATGCAGGCCCATTTCGCGGTGGGCCGACGGATTGTCCGGCGCGACCTGCAAGGCCTCCTGCACCTTCTCGAGCGAGGCGTGCTTCTGACCCTGCCCGCCCAGCGTCTGGGCCTCGCGGACGAGTTCCTGGGCGCGCTGTTCGGCTTTCTCCTTAGGCAGCAGGGCGATGACCAGCCCCGCGGTAGCCAACGCGCCGACGGAGGCCAGGAGCAGGCAGGCGTAGAGCAAGGTGCGCCTCATCGCGGCGGCCCCCCCTGCCGGAGCAGGTTCATGCGCTTGCGCTTGGCGTCCCATTCATACAAGAACTCGCCGGGCTGCAAGGGAGCCAGCGCCATCGTCTCCGGCGGGAGGTCGCCCCGGATGCCGACGGTCCGGACCAACACCTTGCGGCCGAGCTTTTGGTTCAGCGCGACAGGGAAGCAGTTGCGGAATATCTGTGCGCCGCTGTACGTGTCGGGCAAGGACTGGAGGAAGAACGTTGGCTCCACGACTGTCGGGGGCGCCTCCTCCACCATGCGCACTCCGGCCGCCAGCGTCTCGTCCGCCACCCGGCGCGCCCCCAGCCACGGGGTCAGATACCAGACGCAGAGCGCCCCGGCCAGGACCAGCGCGGCCGCGATGACCCCGACCGTCCGCCGCCGCGCCAGGCCTCGCGCCGCGCAGAGGTCGCCGATCAGCCAGATGATCCCGAGGGTCGGGAGATAGGCGACGCGGGCGCCCTCCAGATCCGCGCCAGGCGGGCCAAGGCTCCAGACGGGGATCGCCGCGAGCAGGAGAAAACCGAGATAGAGTCCCAGCCTGCGCCCAGGAAGACCGCAGAGATCGCGCACACACCACCACAGAAAGGCGGTCGAGAGGATCACGAGCGTCGGCAGGACCCAGCATGCGTCGCCCAGCAGCGGGCGGTTGAACGGGAAGAAGAAAGCCGCGAGTTGGCGGAGGGGGGCGGAGGGAAAGACGGCGTTCCAGAAATCGGCCCGGGTATGATATCCGCCCAGCGCGCCCAATGCCTGGAACCGCAGCAGAAAATAGCCGTTCAGCACCACCCCGTAGCCTGCGCCGACGAGGACGGCCCACCGCACTCGCGCGCGGTCGGCGCGCACTAAGGCCCAGAGCGCGGCGACACCGGGGAGAGCGAGCGCCGATTCCTTCGCGGCGAGGGCGAGGAAGAAGGCGATCAGCCCGGCCGCGAGGCTGAGGTAGCGGAGGCGCGGTTGCGAGGAGGTGAGGAAGATGTCGAGAGAGAGGAGGGAGAGGAGCGCGAACCCGGCGGCCAGGAGGTCGGCCTGGCAGCACACCCAGACGACCGCCTCGCTGTGCAGCGGATGGACAGCGAAGAGCAGGGCCGCGATCAGGGCCGCGGGAAGTGAGCCGGTCAGCCGCCGGCCGAGAAGGAAGACGAGGAGGGCGTTGGCCGCATGGCAGAGGAGGCTGAAGGCGTGATAGCCAATCGGCGAATCTCCCCACACGTGATACTGGATCCACCAGGCCAGCACGAACAAGGGACGAAAGAACAGACCGAGAGGGTGGACAGTGACCGCGCGTATCGGCCCCTCCATCCTGGCGACGGCGGCGCTGAGCCCGTAGTCATCCGACAGAAACCCGACCCCGAGGCTCGGGAGGTAGGGGAGGACCGCGGCCAGGAAGATCGCCGCAAGCGACAGCCGCTCCACCCATCGTGCCAGCGACGGCTCCGCCTCCGGTTCGCGGTAGCCCATCAGCGCGCGCCCCGCCGCGGCCGCCACAATCACGCACAATGCCATCACCTGATAGCACTGGTGGCGCGCGGCGTCGGGACGGATCAGGTAATAAACGAGCCCGGTCGCGGTGACGACGACGAGTATGGCCAGGCCGATCAGCTTGCGGTCGGCCCCCGGGGAGCGGCCCGGCGGAGCGGCCGCGCGGCCGCGCTTGGGCCGCGGGCGAGAGGGTGGCGGACTCTTAGCTCTCATCCAGTCTCAACAATCGCCGGGCGTTTCCGCCGAGGATCAGCGCTCGCTTGTAATCGCTGAAACCGCCGGCATCG
>CAZUGW010000267.1:3625-5081 GCA_964620055.1 uncultured bacterium | reverse complement strand
GTCGCTGCTCGCGGGCGCGAGCGCCGGGCTGCTCTGGGGCGCCCCACGCGCGAAGGCCAAGCCGGCCGCGAAGAAGTCGGCTCCCAAGGCCGCCAGGCCCGCGCCGGCGAAGCCGTCCCCCGCGAAGCCCGCGCCCGCCGCCAACGCGAGCGGCGTGGAGATCATCTCCCCCGAGTCCGACGCGAAGGTGCGCGGCGTGGCCACCGTGCGCGTCTCCTGGAGCAATCCCAAGGGCTACATCATCTTCCGGGTGGATGACAAGTTCGTCTTCGCCTCCACCGCGCCGTACCTGATGAAGTGGGACACGTCGAATCTCGCCGACGGCTCCCACGTCCTTGAGGCCGACGCCTTCGACACGGCCGGTAAGTACGAGGGTTCCAGCTCCATCAAGTTGGAGGTCCAGAACACCATCCCGACGCCGGACAACGGCGTGCTGCTCTCCGTGCGCTTTGGGAGCGAGGATATGCTAGGCCGCACGATCAGCGCCCGCGGCGAGCTCTCCTCGATGGGGGCGGACGAGGCCCTTCCTGGGGGCTACGACGTGCTCGCGGGCAACCTTCGGGGCGATCTCACCCAGACCGTGATGGACCCGTTCTACCAGGGCACCTCGGTGCTGTTGCGCAACCGCCTCAAGGACGGCTGGCTCACGGTGCAGAACGTGCGCACGAGCTTGCCCGACGTGGGCCGGTACGCGATGGTGACGGTGTCTCGCAACGGGCTCGTCGTCCCCTCGCTCACCGCGGTACGGAAGACGCGGATTGCGCTGGGCGAGATCTCGCTCGCCATGCCGGATTACCCGGTGTTCGCGGGTGACACCTGGCAGTCGCCCATCGGCGCGGTGGTGGATCTCTTCACCCGCCGTACGGTCTATGTTCAGGCTCAGCACACTTTCGAGGGTCTGCGATGGTACAACGGTCGCGAGTGCGCGATGGTGACCTCCATGTACACGCTTCCGGCGCTGACGCTCTATGAAGCCGGGACCACGCAGAGCAGCCTCTCCGGGACCGCGGGCTACTCGCTGCAACTCACGCAGATGCGCGGCGGCATGGGCGGAGGTGGAGGGGGACGCGGCGGGGGTGGCGGAGGCGGCCGCGGCCGCGGCGGAGGCGGGGGTGGTCGTGGCGGCGCAGGTGGAGGCGGTGGTGGACAGGCCGGCCGGGCGGCGACGCCATCGCAAGGTCAATTGCAGAGCGTGCGGCTCGTGAGCCTGGAGGGGACCCGGGTCACGTATCTCGCCCGTCGGAGCGGCCGCGTCCTCCACACCGAGGATACGGTGAAAGGGAAGCTGGAGTTCCGAACCGCCGGGGCGATCAACACCTCGCGCGCGCTTGACTCCGGGTATTCCGTGGAGCTTACCCAGATGCGCGGTGGCGGTGGTGGCGGCCGCGGGCGTGGCGGTGGTGGCCGTGGCGGCGGTGGAGGGTTCGGCGGCGGTATCGGCGGACCGGCCGAGTAC
>CAZUGW010000267.1:0-3615 GCA_964620055.1 uncultured bacterium | reverse complement strand
GGGGGGGGGGGGCGGGGGGGGGGGGGGGGGGGGGAGGGGGTGGGGGGGGGGGGGGGGGGGGGGGGGGTGGACAGGGCGGGCGCACGGCCCAGCCCGGGGCGGCCGGGCCGACCCGCGTGCCATCGTCGCTGGAGTATGCGTTCCGCCTGAGCACCGACCTGGTCGCGAGATAGCGACCGATGGGCCGACGCCTCCAGACGGTGGCGGCTGTGGCGCTGGCAGCGTTGCTTGTCGCCGGCCAGGCGTGGGCCTTGAAGCCCGGTGAGAAAACGCCGGATTTCACCTGCGAGGCGGTGGAGGGGCAGCCGATCGCCTCCAGCGACCTGACCGGCAAGGTCGCCGCGATCTGCTTCTGGGCCTCCTGGAGCAAGGGCGCGCCGGAGGAATTGCAGTACCTCCAGTCCCTGCTCAAAGAGGCCAAGGGCAAGAACCTGCTCGTGCTAGCGGTGAACCAGCGGGAGGACCGCGCCAGAGTCACCGCCTTCACCGCCAAGAGTCAACTCACCCTGCGGATGTTCCTCGATGACGGGAAGGTCGCACGCGCCTTCGACGTGAACGGCCTGCCGAATCTGCTGGTAGTTGACGGCGGGGGCGTGGTGCGCGCCCGGTTCGTGGGATACGGACCGGCCATCGCAGAGAAGATCCGCAAGGCCGTCCTCCCCCTGCTCACCGATCCAAAGGCGGGGAAGCCGGTGAAGCCGACCTCTGGCCCTCCCGACCTGCCGGTCGGCCTGCGCTCCTACGCCTACCTCCAACTCGGCGCGGCCCACATCAACATCGGAGACGCGTTTATCAACGCGGGCTACAGCGATGCCGGGCACTACGCCGAGGCGGTGAAGGAACTGCGGAGCGGATTGGCGATAGACCCAAAGGGCGTTGACCTGCTGGTATGGCTGGGGGTAGCCCTGGAGCGCAAAGGCGATAAGACCGAGGCTATCCGGCAGTTCCAGGCCGCCCTCGCCCTCGATCCGACGAACTCCTACGCCAAAGACGGCCTCCGACGCCTCAAGGGCCTGCCCCCGACGCCTCCCCCACCCCCACCAGCCGCGCCGGAGGCGGGGGAGTAGGGGAGTCTTGATCCCAGACGGGCCGGCCGCCGCAGTGCGGCCGGGAGAGGAGACTTGCGCGTTGCTCACCGCGATACTGACGCTTGGCTTGTTGCTCCTGGGTTCGGCCGCGTTCGCCACTGTGTACTACGTGGATGCGGCCGCGGGGGAGGATGGGCAGGACGGCCGGTCGGAGGGGGCGGCCTGGCGCACTCTGGAGCGGGTGAATGCGACGACGTTTGCGCCCGGGGACGAGATTCGGCTGAGGCGCGGGGGCGTGTGGACGGGGCAGCTCTGGCCGAAGGGGTCGGGGGAGGAGGGGCGGCCGATTGTGGTCGGGAGCTATGGCGAAGGAGCGCGGCCGGCGATTCACGCCGCGGGCGAGCACTTCGAGGGGCTGCGGCTCCATAACCAGCAGCACTGGGAGATCAGCGGGATCGAGATCACGAACCTGGGGCCGGAGGGATCGGCTCCGCGCGCGGGAGTGCGAGTGCTCGGGGAGGATGCAGGGGTGTTGTCGCATATCCACCTTCGCGATCTCGACGTGCACGACGTCAACGGGCACCTTCTCGAGGGGCGGGACGAGGGCAAGTGCAACGCGGGCATTCTCTTCGATGTGATCGGGGAGGCGACGCCCACCCGGTTCGACGACGTGCTGATCGAGGGGTGTCAAGTCCACGCCTGCGACCGAGGGGGCATCAAGACGTGGACCGACTGGGGACGCCAGAACCCGAGGGGCTGGGCCCCGTACACGCGTCTGGTGATCCGCGGCAATCGGCTCGACGACATTGGCGGGGACGGGATCGTCGCCTGCATGGCCGACGCGCCGCTGCTCGAGTACAACGTCGCGAGCCACTGCAACGCGCGCTCCGACCGGGCCAACGTCGCCATCTGGGTGTGGGAGTGCGACGACGCGGTGATGCAGTACAACGAGGCCTTCCTCACCCGCACCATGAAGGACGGGCAGGGGTTCGACATTGACGGGAGGTGCCGCCGGACCATCGTGCAGTACAACTACTCGCACGACAACGAGGGCGGGTTCATCCTGTTGTGCGAGAGCGGCGACCCCGACCCGGACCGGTTCAACGACGGCGCGATCGTGCGCTACAACCTCAGCCAGAACGACGGCGCGCGGATCTTTCAGGTTGGCGGCAAGGTCACCAACGCGGCGATCTACAACAACGTGATCTTGGTGGACCAAGGGAAGGGCGACCCGCTGATGATCTGGCACAACCAGGACGGGATGTGGCCAGACAACATCCGCTACTCCAATAACGTCTTCGTGAATCACGGCGAGGGAGGCTTCGATCTCGGCGAGAGCACGAACAACGTGTTCGAGTCGAACGTGTTTTTCGGAAGTAAAAAGTAAAAAGGCAAAAAGGGGAAGGCTTTATTGCCAGAGCATGGGGCGGGGGCGGCGGCGAGGCTCGAAGCGCCGCACTAAGGCCCAGCCCGCGACGAAACCGCCGACGTGGGCGAACACCGCCACCCCGCCGTGCGCGCTGGAGGCGCCAAGGCTTCCCACGCTCTGCAGTACCTGGAGCAGGAACCAGAGGATCAACACCAGGCTGGCCGGCAGCATCACCACCGTAATGAACGGAATGAGGAGCACGAGGGTGCGGATGCGGGCGGTCGGGAACTTCACGTAGTAGGCCCCCAGCACCCCCGCGATCGCTCCCGAGGCGCCGATCATCGGGACCGCGGAGTTCATGCTCAGCGCGACCTGCGCGCCGGCCGCGATCAGACCGCAGAGCAAGTAGAAAACGAGAAAGCGGAAGTGCCCCAGCGTGTCCTCGATGTTGTTCCCGAAGATCCACAGGTACAGCATGTTCGACCCGACGTGAAGCAGGCCGCCGTGGAGGAACATCGCGGTGAAGACACTGAGCCAGATCGGGGCCAGCGGGACCAGCCCGGACAACTTCGCCTTCCCCAGTAACAGCGCGGGGACCGCGCCGTAGGTGTAGACGAACTGCTGCTGCTGAGGATCGGGGAGGAGGGACTGGTAGAGGTATACCACGAGGTTCGCCGCGATCAGCAGGATCACGACGAACGGGAAGGTGTGAGTCGGGTTCTCGTCCTTCAGCGGGATCATCTGCTTCTCCGCCCACCTCGCGCGGATTCTAGCACCCGGCTACGCGATGTGTCCATTCCGGCCCAGGCCATCTCCTTCGTCGCAGAGGAAGTGATTGCTCTGGCTCGAAACTCTACCCGGAGGTGAAAGACCGTGAGCAAGATCATATCCATCCTCCTCGGCCTGGCCCTAATTGCGCTCGGCGTGTGGGGGGCGTTCGCCTGGTGGCCGGAGGTGATCGGGTTCCTGAAGGCCGTCGTCGTGCTGCTGGCCGTGCTCGTCGGCCTAGGGGTCTTCGTGTTCGGACTGAGCGAATTGCGCCCCGAGGAGCAGGTGCGCGCCCCGGCCCCTCCCGCCCCGCCGCTGCCCAACAATCCCGGGAGCGCCGTCTGACGCCCGTCCCAGAGAAAAGAGGCGAGCGTCCGCCAGAGGCGGACGCTCGCTACGCCATCATCTCACCGGGTTAACCCGCGGCCGCCTTCGCCGCCGCCACCACCT
>CAZUGW010000266.1:4839-5099 GCA_964620055.1 uncultured bacterium | reverse complement strand
GGCACGGCCTCAAGGTAGATATCGCGCAGCACGCCGGTGGCGTTCCACCAGTCACACCCCCCTCCGGGCAGCAGGTCCTGGGCCAGCGCGCCGCGCCACGGCGGGTTGTCCACGCGGATCGCGATGGTGTTGCCCGCCGCCGGCGTGAGCCGCTCGGTGATATCGAACGTGAACGGTGTGAAGCCGCCCTCGTGATAGCCGACGTACTTGCCATTCACCCACACGTCCGCGACATAGTTGGCGGCGAGGATCGCCATGCC
>CAZUGW010000266.1:0-4829 GCA_964620055.1 uncultured bacterium | reverse complement strand
GGCGGGCGGCATCCCCACCTTGCGCCGATACCAGACGCCGCTGGGGTGCGGGCCGGGCGGCGGGTTAGCGACGCTGGGGAGCAGCGCGCTCGGCCACTTACTGTCGTCGTAATCGGCCTCCTGCGCGCCCCTCCCCTCCTTCTCCAGGGCCTGGATCACGTCGGGGGTGCGGGCGGCGAGCGAGAGGTCGTGATTCAGATCAGTGGCCCGCATCCGCCACCCCTCCACGAGCTCGGCCTTGGGGCGGGACTGCGGCTCATAGGTGGGAATGGGCAGGCCGGACTGAAACGGGACCATGAGGTTGCCGATCTGGCGCAACTCGACGGTGGGCAGAAGCGTGGCGGGGGACGACGCGGCCAGGGCGGCGGTGACGGTGACCAGCGCGAGCACCGAGAAAAGCGACACGCGTGACGCTCGTGCCATACCACGGCCCCCGATCGCGATCAGGCAGGCCCCCGGCCCTACACCCGGAACTTCACCAGATCGCGCAGGTGATGGTAGCGGTCCTCGACCATGCAGCGGACGATCTGACGGTACATCTTCGCGCGAATCGCCAGCCCCGTGGCGAGGCCGCGCTTGGATTCCTTGAAGACGTGGGTGATATTCGGCAGGTGGACGTAGCGGACGCGCTGGCGGCGACTGATGGCCGAGCGGGTGATAACCACCTCCACCCCATAGCCGGAATCGGCGAGATTGGGAATGTCGAGGAACTCGGCAACCCGCATCGCCCGCTGCCCGGAGATGGCCGGGCAGAACCGCATCCACGCCGTCACCAGGGCCGAGCCGCTCCAGAACTGCCCCACGGTCATATCCGCCTCATCGGCGACCACGGGGCCGACGAGATCGTTCACGTGCTGCGGGGTGAGGTTGATCAGATCGGCGTCGAGGAACAGCACCACCTCGTGCCGCGCGCGCTTCGCCCCCTCCCGCATCGCCGCGGCCTTGCCGAGGTTGGCGGGGAGGCGCACCACGCGCACGCCCTCCATCGCGGCCACTTCCGCGGTGCGGTCTTGGGAACCGTCGTCTACGACGATGATCTCACCCACGGACTCGGCGGACAACACGGCGGACAGCACCCGGCGGATTCTGACGGCTTCGTTGTGTGCTGGAATGACTGCGGTTGCTTTCATGAATCGCCTCGATAATGACACTCGTCGGATTATAAGCAAGATGGCAGGCAAAGTCAACCTCGCCTGGCCCTTGTTCACGTCCAGTTACCACGAAATGGGCGAGGATGCCTATGGGGGCGGTCTCTGCCTCTTTGCCGCTCCGACCACTGGACAACTCCTGCCCGCGTTGCCCCTCTCGCCTCTTTGTTGTACAATCGGTCGCATCGCACACCCTCGCGCCCGGACGACGATGGGACCTGAAGACCGCGCCAGACAAACTATAGATGCCATGCTCGCCGCCGCCGGTTGGAGGGTGCAGGATGTGGCCCAGGCCAACCTGACGGCCGCCCGCGGCGTGGCGATCCGCGAGTACGCGCTTCAGGGCGGCCTGGAGGCAGACTACCTGCTCTTCGTGGATGGCAGAGCCGTCGGCGTGATCGAGGCCAAGCCGGAAGGTCACACCCTCTCAGGGGTGGCGGAGCAGACCCGCGGCTACACCGCCGCGTATCCCTCGAACCTGCCGCACGTCCAGCTTCCCCTCCGTTCCGCCTACGAGAGCACCGGCGTCGAAACTCACTTCCGGGACGAGAACGACCCCGACCCACGCTCGCGGTCGGTCTTCTCCTTCCACCGCCCGGACACTCTGGCGGAGTGGGTGGGGCAGGCGGATACGCTGCGCGCCCGTCTTCGCGCCCTGCCGCCGCTGGATACCCAGGGGCTGTGGGAGTGCCAGGTCAGGGCGATCCGCGGCCTTGAGCACTCCTTCGCAGAGGACCATCCCCGCGCGCTGATCCAGATGGCGACGGGAAGCGGCAAGACTCGCACCGCCGTCAGCTTCGTCCATCGCCTCATCAAGTACGCCGGGGCGCGCCGCGTGCTGTTCCTGGTGGACAGGCGCACTCTCGGGAAGCAGACCCACAACGAGTTCCAGCAGTTCCCCCTCCCCCAGGACGGGCGCAACTTCACGAAGGTCTACAACGTCCAGCACCTCACCTCCAACGCCTTCGACGACGTAAGCCGGGTGACGATCAGCACCATCCAGCGCCTCTACTCCATGCTCAGGGGGGAGGAGCTGGCCCCGGAGTTGGAGGAGGAGTCGGCTTTCGCCCTCGCCGCGGCTGACGACCGGCCTCGCGAGGTAGCCTACAACCCCGATTTCCCCCTCGAGACTTTCGACTTCATCGTCACCGACGAATGTCACCGCTCCATCTACCACCTGTGGCGGCAAGTGCTCGAATACTTCGACGCCCACCTCATCGGCCTCACCGCGACGCCCTCGAAACAGACCATCGGGTTCTTCAACCGGAACCTGGTGATGGAGTACAGCCACGAGGACGCGGTCGCGGACGGGGTGAACGTCGGGTATGACGTGTATCGCATCAAGACCCGGATCACCGAAAGCGGCAGCCAGGTCGAGGCCGGGCAGTATGTGGACAGACGCAGCAAGCTCACTCGCGCCCGCCGGTGGGAGGAACTGGACAACGACCTGGAGTACGGCGCGAACCAACTTGATCGCGATGTGGTGGCCGAGGACCAGATTCGCACCGTCATCCGCGCCTTCCGCGACAGGCTCTTCACCGACATCTTCCCCGGTCGCACCGAGGCGCCGAAGACGCTCATCTTCGCGAAGAGCGACTCCCACGCCGAGGACATCGTCACCATCGTGCGCGAGGAGTTCGGCAAGGGCAACGAGTTCTGCAAGAAGATCACCTACACCGCGGAGAAGCCAGAAGCTCTCATTAATCAGTTTCGCAACTCCTACCATCCCCGGATTGCGGTGACGGTAGACATGATATCCACGGGTACCGACGTGAAGCCCCTGGAGTGCCTGCTCTTCCTGCGAGATGTGAAGTCGCGGGTGTATTTCGACCAGATGAAAGGGCGCGGGACGCGCGTCATCAGCGAAACCGACCTGCAGGCCGTCACCCCGGACGCGAAGCACAAGACCCATTTCGTGATTGTGGACGCGGTGGGGGTGACGGAGACGGACAAGACGGACACGCGGCCGCTGGAGCGCAACCCATTCGTTCCTTTCAAGGACCTTTTGCTCGGCATCGCCCTGGGAAACCGCGACCCTGACCGTCTCAGCAGCCTTGCCAATCGCCTGGCCCGGCTGGACCACGAGATCGCGGCGGAGGACCGCGCCGCGGTGGAGCAGGAGTCCGGCGGGGTCACTCTCCACCAGATGACGCGGAAGCTGTTGGAGGCGATAGATCCCGACGCGCAGATCGTACGCGCGCAAGAGATATCTGGCACGCCGGAGCCGACAGAGGAGCAGATCGCGCAGGCCGCGGCGCAGCTAACGGAGGAGGCCTGCCGGGTGTTCAACAGCCCGGCGGTGCGAGAGCGGCTGCTCGCGGCGAAGACCAATGCCGAGCAAACCATTGACACCGTCAGCCAGGACGAAGTGCTCTTCGCCGGGGCGGACGGGAAGGCGAAGGAGAGGGCGGAAGCCGCGGTAACCTCTTTCCGGCAGTTCCTGGAGGACAACAAGGACGAGATCATCGCGCTCCAGATTCTCTACAGCCGCCCCTACGGTGCGCGGCATCTCACCTATGAGGCGGTGAGGCAGCTTGCGGAGGCGATCACCCGGCCGCCCTATGGCCTGACCACCGCGCGGCTGTGGGCCGCCTACCAGCAGTTGGAGGCCTCCAAGGTGCGAGGCGCGGGGGTCCAGCGCGTGTTCACGGACATCGTCTCCCTGGTGCGCTTCGCCCTCCAGGAGGAGCAGGTGCTGGAGCCGTTCCGCGACCGGGTGGACTACCGCTTCGAGGCCTGGCTCGCGAAGCAGGAGGCCTCCGGGCGCCTCTTCACCGACGAGCAGAGGGAGTGGCTGAAGCTGATAAAGGGCCACGTCGCCGCGAGCGTGGACATCCGCCTGACGGACTTCGAGGAGACCCCCTTCTTCGAGAAGGGCGGGCCGGTGCGAGCGCGCCAGGTGTTTGGGAAAGACCTCCAGGGGATTCTGGATGAATTGAGCGAGGTGTTGGTGGCGTGAGCAGGGAGCTTCCCGACGATTCCCCTCTCCCCTCCAATTGGGCGTGGGCGAAAACCGAAGATATCGGCGCGGTCATCACAGGCACAACGCCGAGCACGGATCATCCCGAATACTACGGGGGTGGTCATCCATTCTACAGGCCCGGCGACCTTGATAGCGGGTACTACGTCAGGGCCTCGGCGGTCACTCTCACGGATGAAGGCTTGCCCCATGCCCGCGCTGTGCCAAAGCGAAGCGTGCTCGTGACGTGCATTGGGGCTACGATAGGCAAGACAGGTCTGGCTCGTGCCTCCGGGGGATTCAACCAGCAAATCAACGCCATCGTGCCATATCCAGGCGTGTTGCCGGAGTACGTCTATTATGCTTGCGTGGCACCGGGGTACCAGCGCGGCATACATGCCAGCGCCTCGGCAACGACGCTCCCCATCCTCAACAGGACTGCCTTTAGCGCCCTCTCCATCCCGCTCCCGCCGCACTCCGAGCAACTGCGTATCGTCGCGAAGCTCGACGAACTCCTCACCGACCTCGACGCCGCGGTGGAGTCTCTGAAGGCGGCGCGGCGCAAGCTGAAGAGCTACCGGCAGGCCGTACTCCGGGACGCCTTCACCGGGAAGCTCACCGCGGAATGGCGCGCGCGGCAGTTGGCGGACCCGAACTCGCCGCTGAATCGGGAGCCGGCCTGCGCGCTGATCTGTCAGCGTGTGCTGGCGATGCCGAGCAAA
>CAZUGW010000265.1:0-5123 GCA_964620055.1 uncultured bacterium | reverse complement strand
GTGCAGGGTTGTCACCGCGAGCTTGTCGCCGGCGATCACCGGGCCGGTGAGATTCTGGCCGTAACAGGAGTTGTTCGTCATCGTCATGTAACCCTTGTTCTTGCCCTTGCCGCCCTCGGTGCGCTCATTGGACATGAAGAGCCAGGGGTTGCCGCCGGCGTTCTGCGTGATGATATTGCCGGTGACGGTGGCGTACTGATCAACGGTCGAGGGTCCCGCGTTGTCGTCGTAGCCGCAGAACTCGATGGCGCGGTAGCCGCTTCCCCCCGCGGAGATGTAGTTGTACTCCAGGATGGAGTTGCGGGAGCGGTCCTTATAGCTGTTGCCGCCGGTGCTGTCGTGGATGTAGTTGTAGCGGAACTCGGCGTTGTAGCCCTCCATGTAAAGCGGATGGGCGAAGGCGCCGCCCCCATCGCGATTGAACTCGTTGTACTCGAAGATCGCGTCGCCGCGCTCCAAGTCGCGCTCGTTGTGCCAGCCGCCCATGTACCCGTTGTGGTTGTCGTGGTCGTAGCAGTGGCGGACGATGAGGTTGCAGGAGACGTTGTAAATGCCGCGGTTGGCCGTGTTAGTGATCTCCAGGCCGTCAATCAGGAACCACTTGCCGACCAGCCCGTAGACGCTGTTGGGGTCCTCGAACTGGCAGTTGTTGGTGGCGCCGGCGGCGTCGAAGACCGGCTTGTTGTTGATGTCCCAGGCGCGGATCTGCACCGCGCTGGCCTGGGAGCTGCCACCGCCGGCCTTCACCCAGAAGTTGGGATAGGTGCCGGGGTGAACCCAGACGATGTCGTTGTCCACGAGGGTGACGGCGAGCAGCAGATCGTTCACGGTCGCGTACTGCTGCCCTGATCCGACGTGATACTCCGTGGCATAGGCGGCGCCAGCGAAGGTGAGGCAGACTACGACCAGCACGAACATCAGAATCCGTTGCATTTCTCGCCCTCCGACAAGGTATTTGACATCACGCCATCTAACCTTCCGACTACAGCTCTACCCTCACCTCCTTCCCTCGCCCCGGCCTTGGTCGGCCACCATTCGGGCAATTCATTATAGCACACGCGCCGTCGCCGTCGCCCCTCGCGCGAAAAAAAGGGCAGGGGACCCGCCGAAGCGGGTCCCCTGCGATCCGACCGCGTGACGCCCGTGGGCGTCACGACGATAACGACAGGATCAATACTCGTACGCGCCGATGTCAATCACGCCGTTGATGGTACGCGTCTGCCAGTTGTGCGGATGCACGTACTGCTTGGTGGGCAGGCCGCCCACGCTGTTGTTGCCGGAGTTGATGCACTGCGAGCCGGCCGTGAGGTGGAAGTCCCCTAGCGGCCAGGCCCCGTTCACCCAGCCCGGGGCCGTCCCGACCACGGTGTTCACCATGGCGGCGTGGGTGGCGCACCCGCTCGTCACCCAGTTGTTATAGGAGGTGTTGATAGTGCCATAGCTGTTCTGGCCCTGCACCTTGTCGAACATCCGGGTGCAATTGGTGTGGAAGATGTTGTTGTGCAAGGTCGTCACGGCGATCTTATCGCCGGCGATCACCGGGCCGGTGAGATTGGTGCCGTAACAGGAGTTGTTCACCATCGTCATGTAGCCCTTGTTCTTGCCCTTGCCGCCCTCGGTGCGCTCGTTGGACATGAAGAGCCAGGGGTTACCGCCGGCGTTCTGCGTGATGATATTGCCGGTGACGGTGGCGTACTGATTAACGGTCGCGGGTCCCGAGTTGTCGTCGTAGCCGCACCACTCAATGGCGCGGTAGCCAAGGGTGCCGCCCGCGGAGATGTAGTTGTACTCCAGGATGGAGTTGCGGGAGCGGTCCTTGTGGGAAATGCCGCCGGTGGCGTCGTGAATGTAGTTGTAGCGGGACTCGAGATTGTAGCCCTCACAGTAGAGCTGGTGGGCCTGGGTGCCGCTTCCGTTCCCGTTGAACTCGTTGTACTCGAAGATGGCATCGCCGCGCTCCAAGTCGCGCTCGTTGTGCCAGCCGCCCATGTATCCGTTGCCATTGCCGTGGACATAGCAGTTGCGGACGATGAGGTTGCAGGAGACGTTGTAGATGCCGCGCGTGGCGGCCCCGGTGATCTCCAGGCTGTCAATGTAGAACCACTTCCCAACCAGCCCGTAGACGCTGTTGGGATCCTCGAACTGCACGTTGTTGTTAGCGCCCGCGGCGTTGAAGATCGGCTTGTTGTTGGTATCGTAGGCGCGGATCTGCACCGCCGCCGCCTGCGAACTCCCACCGCCGGCCTTCACCCAGAAGGCGGGATAGGAGCCGGGATGGACCCAGGCGATATCGTTGTCCACCAACGTAACCGCGAGCAGCAGGTCGTTCATCGTCGCGTACTGCTGCCCCGAACCGACGTGATACTGCGTCGCATAGGCGGCGCCAGTAAAGGTAAGGCATACGGCGACCAGCACGAACAGCACTAACCGTTGCATTCTTTTTCTCCCTCCAACTGTGAAAAGCTCTGTACGATACCACAGGTCAAACTACGACAGCCGCCGATTTTACCTCCCTTCTCTTCTTGCCTGCCCCCGCTCAAGAACCAAGAGATGGGTCTGTCTCACGCAGACCCCTCCCCGAGTTTCCGCCTGCTCCTTGGCTACCAGTCCTCGTAACAGCCGATGTCGTACGCGCCGCCCTGCGGTCGTGTCACGCCCGCCAGATCGTCCGTCACGTCGGGCGACAGATTCGTCCCGGTATTCGCCGCCGGCGAACCGGCCTTCAAGTGATAGTTGTTGTTGACCGGGTCTACGAACAATTGCGCCGGCGTGGCGATGAAGGAGTGGAGGTCGTACCCGTAGGTCTTCCACTGGGCGAAGGTCTTGGCCTTGCTATTGATTTCGAACTTGTCCATCACCGAGTTGTAGTCGGTCATGGAGCCGGTCATCGGGAGGGCATAGACCCGGATGCTTCCCCGAAGACTCGCGGTGTTGTTGTTGTAGAGCACGTTGTTGTAGGCCAGGTTATAGGTCGGGTTGGCCTTCCCCTTGCCGGACTTGGGGATGTTCAGGGCGTAATAGCCGTCCGAGGCCAGGACGACCGTGTTGTTGTACACCTTGTCGTAGGACGAGCCCGCGGTGCCGTCCTGCGCGTAGAGCGTGATCCCCGAGCCGTGGTTGTTATAGGACAGGTTGTTGCGGATGATGCTGTTCCACACTCCGTCGCAGTTGATCGAGCCGTTGTACATCCCGAGGCTGTTCCCGTAGACCACGTTCTTCTCCACCGTGGCGTAGGAGATCTGCCCGTCCCCGCCCAGGGAGGCGTCCCCGTTCATGTGCAGCCCGGCGGCGGTATTGTCGTGGAGCACGTTCAGCCGGATCGTCGGATAGTCGCCGCTGTTGCTGTGGTAGATGCCGTGCTCGCCATTGTAGGCCGACTCGTTGTTCTGGTAGGTGTTGTGGTCGCAGAACCCATCGAAGATGCCAGTGAGTCCGTTGTTGTGGGAGTAGCAGTTCTGGACCGTCACGTAGGTGGTGTTGCGCATATCCAGCCCGTAGTGGGCGGGCGAGTTGGACACCTCGAGGCCGTTGATCGTCCAGTAGCTGGTCACGCCCGCGTAGTTCTCGACCTCGATGATGCTGCCGTGCTTGTTGCCGGCCCCCACGGTGTTGACGAGCACCGCCGCGCCCGGCTCCGCCGAGAGGGTCTTCACCGCGCCCGAGGCGCCCGAGATCTCGATGCGGCAGCCGACGTAAGTGCCGGCCTTGACGTAGATGGTGTCACCGTTCGCGATGGTGGCAACCGCGTACTGAAGGGTCGCCCAAGGGGAAGTCGAGGTGCCGGGATTGGCATTGTTCCCCCAGGTCGCGACATAGTACGTGGCGGCGGAAGCGCTGCCGCAGGCGAAAGCCGCCAGAGCCAGTACGACCAACAGCAGGTGCCAACGTTTCAACTCTTCCCTCCACTGTACGAAAAGTGAGAGCGACGCGCGGCCGAACCTGGCGCTACCGCCTCCTCACCTCCCCCCCCGCCGGTTCCTGGCCCAGGACTCATCGACGCGTCCCCCTGGAACTGAGACCTCATGCTACTACGCCGAAAGGAGAGTCGGAAACGCCACCAAATGACCTAGAGATGCCACGCGTTGCTGTGGCTTTGAGCCTAGGCGCCGACTACGCTTTGACGATAGGCGCGCGGCGACACTCCGAACGCCCGCGTGAAGGCCCGGCTGAAGTGCGCCGGGTCCTCGTACCCGAGCGCGGCCGCCACTTCCCGGACCGAGAGATCGCCGCTTTCCAGCAGGCTCTTTCCCCGCTCCATGCGCCGCTCGTGCAGATGCTTGGAGAGCGACCGGCCCAGGTGGCGGGAGATCAGGCGGCTGAGGTAGCTCGAGCTATAGCCGATGGTGGCGGCGATGTGACGCAGGTCCACCCGACCCCGCGCGTCCAGTTCGCACTGGGCCAGCACGCTGCGGACCACCTCCCAGGTGCGGCTGTCGGCCCGCAGGAGGGGGGATTCGGCCGGGGAGAAATCGCTCTCGTGACTCCGCATCAGCCGGCGGATGACGATCCAGAAGAGATACTGCAGCAGTCCCCGCGTGCATATTTCCCAGCCCGGTTCCCGCGCCGTCAACTCCGCCGCGATCGCCACCGCGATGCTCTCCACATCGGTCCGGCCGTACAGGTCCAACTGCTCGCGCAGTCGCCATCCGGCGTCGGGGACGAAATGGGTGTACCCCAGCAGCACGTGGTTGCGGCGAAAATGGCACCAGAGGGAGGTGTAGGGTTCCGGCGGGTCCGGGAGCAACTCCGTGTGCTCCACGCCTTTCTCGATGAACAGCAGATCGCCCGGCCCCAGTGCGACCGGGCCGCCCGGCAACTCCATCCAGGAGACGCCGCTCACCACCGCCATCACTTCGTACCGGTCGGCCGTGTGGCGATAGGCGGGAGTGAAACCGGCGGCCGGGGCGCGGCTGGCCTTGGTGTCCGCGGCGCGGATGATCCGGTGCGGATTCGCATCGGCCGCCACTTGCACCAGGGCGAGACCGAACTCCTCTGGATTCGCCGCCATTCCTACCCCCGCCGCATTATACTGCCGATGCAGGTCGCGCGGCAAGGGGCGCGCCGTCCCGTGTAGATGCAACGCGATTTTGTCACATGCTAACTGCAGAGCGAAAATGTCCTAG
>CAZUGW010000264.1:0-5141 GCA_964620055.1 uncultured bacterium | reverse complement strand
GGTGTATTCGACGTTCCTCCAGCGCAGCTACGACCAGATCCTCCACGACGTCGCCCTCCCCCATCTGCCGGTGATCCTCGCCCTCGACCGCGCCGGGCTGGTGGGCGGGGACGGCCCGACGCACCACGGCGCCTTCGACCTCAGCTACCTCCGCCACGTTCCCGGCCTCACCGTGATGGCCCCCAAGGACCTGACCGAGCTGGCCGCGATGCTGCGCACCGCGCTGGAACTGGACGGCCCCTCGGCGATTCGCTATCCACGGGGTGCGGGGAGCAACCCCCCGCAGGGCCGCGTGGAGGCGCTGCCGGTCGGCAAGGCCGAGGTGCTGCGCGAGGGTCACGGCGTCGCTATCTTCGCCATCGGCTCTATGGTCGCGCCGGCGCTGGAGGCGGGGGAGTTGCTAGAAGAGCAGGGGATTAACCCCTGGGTGATCAACGCCCGTTTCGTCAAACCCCTGGACGCCGATCTGCTAGGCGAGATGGCCGGCGCGTGCGACCACCTCGTGACGGTCGAGGAGAACAGCGCCGCGGGGGGATTCGGCAGCGCGGTGATGGAGTTGCTCGCCTCGCGCGGCCTGCCCACACCCGTGCTCGCGTTGGGCCTGCCCGACGATTTCGTCGAGCACGGGGACGCGGAGTACCTCTACCGGCTGGTCGGCCTCGATCCCGCGGGGATCGCGCGACGCGTGGCGGAATACGTTGCCTCCGGAGTTCGGTCTCTTGCCTCGGATGCGCGGTAGTCGCCTCGTCTGGCTCGCGGCGGCGCTGATCCTCTTGGCCCCGGTCGGCCGCGCGGCTCCGGCCGAGAAACCCCCGACGCTCATGTTCACCGGCGATATCCTGCTCGCGGGAAAGGTGGGCCAGGAGATCGCGACGCGCGGTCCCGCGCCGCCGTTCGCCAAAGTGGCCTCTCTACTGCACGGGGCCGATCTGGCCGTGGGGAATCTGGAGTGCTCGCTCTCCACCCGCGGCGAGGCGATGAAGGACAAGACCTTCACCTTCCGCGGGCGGCCCGAGGCGGCCGCGGCCCTGCGCACGGCCGGTTTCGACGTCGTCACCCTCGCCAACAACCATTCCTGCGACTACGGGCCGGAGGCCTTGGTGGACACGCTCGCGGCCTGTCGCGCCTGCGCGGTGAGGCCGGTCGGCGCGGGCGCAACGGCGAACGAGGCGCGGCGCCCCGCGGTGGTTCGCTGCGGACGACCGCCGCTCACGATCGCGATCCTCGCTTTCTCGAACATGCTCCCCAAGGAGTTCTACGCGGGGGTGGACAGAGCCGGCACGAATCCGGCCACCGTCGAGGCCGTGACGCGCGACGTCGCCGCGGCGCGGGCAGAGGCCGATCTCGTGGTGGTGCTGTTCCACTGGGGCACGGAACGGTCGGACACGCCCTCCCGAAATCAGCGGCGTCTCGCTTACGCCGCGGCGGACGCGGGGGCCGACCTGGTGGTGGGACATCACCCGCACGTGCTGCAAGGGATCGAGGTGCGTGGCCAGTGCCTCATCGCCTACAGCCTCGGCAACTTCCTCTTCCCCAGTCGAAGCGCCAGCACCCGGCAGACCATGATCCTGTCCTACACGCCCGAGGGACGCGGCAAGGCGAAGGTGCAGGTCCTCCCGTGCGTGATCGAGGGCTTCACGCCGCGCCCCGCGACGGCGAAGGAGCGCGGGCCGATGCTGGCGCGAGTGCGCGAGCTGTGCGCGGCACTCGGAACCGATCTTTCCCCCGACGGTACGCTCACCCTGACCCCTCCCCCCTGATTCGCCTCCTCGCCTCTTCGCCACTCGCGCGAATTGACAACCCCCCACCACCCGCCTAGAATACCCTCGTGCCCCGCTGCCCTCGCTGCGATCAACAGAATGACGAAGGAAGCCGGTTCTGCCGCCACTGCGGCGCCGCGATGGAGGCGGCGGCCGTGGCGGAATCGGACGACGACACCCTGATCATCCGCTTGCTGGACGAGCGGCCGGAGGAGGCCCTCGACCGGCGGGCGCGGTTGTGGCTGCTCGACCCGGCCGGCGAGCACGTCGCTCACGTCACCGAGCTGTCCGAGTCGCTGACCATCCTCGGCCGCCAGCCGGACTGCGTGATCTGTCTCCCCAGCAGCACCGTCTCCCGGCGGCACGCCCAGGTCCGGCGCGAGGGAGGGCAGTACTACTTGCAGGACCTCAACAGCACCAACGGCACCCTGTTGAACCGCGAACCCGTGATCGGCGAGGAGTTGCTGCACGACCGGGACGAGATCGGGGTGGGAATCTACAGGCTCATTTTCAGATATTCGTGACGCCGGGGCCAGGGTTCAGGAGGTCCGTGGGCTGAGAACTCACAGACGAGAGACGGGAGACAGCAGCGCAGGGAGATGGGATAGGGGACAGCGGATGGGCCTTCCCTGGACCCTGACCCCCGGCCCCTGGCCCCTCTCTGGATCACGCTCATGATAGGTTCACTGGCCGCGTTTATCGTCGCCTTCCTCCTCGGCTCTGTCCTGTCCCGAGTGTTTCGCCGCAGCCTCTTCTGGCTGATCTCGCGGGAGCGCAAGGCCGGGAAGGAGAAGATTCACCGGCTCTTTCCCAAGCCGCGCCGGCCGCTCGGGGGCGGGCTGGCGATCTTGCTCGCCGCCTCCCTGGGCGCGGGGCTCTCCTACGCCGCCTCCCCCAGCCCGATTCTCCCGTGGACGCTCGGGCTCGCCTGGGCCTGCGCGCTGATCGGGCTGACGGACGACCTGCGCAAGACCCGCGGCCGCGGCATGAGGGAGAAGCCCAAGCTGCTGCTCCAGGTCTTCGCGGCCACGCTCTATGGCTTCCTGTTGTGGAGGTACGTGGGGCTGCACACCGTGTTCATGCCGTTCGGCGAGCCGCTCGACCTGGGGGCGGGATACATCGCGTTCGCCGCGTTGGTCATCATCGCCACCACCAACGCGGTGAATCTAGCCGACGGGATAGACGGCCTGGCGGGGGGCGCGGCGGTGACCTCGCTGCTCGGTTTTGCCGCGGTCGGCGCGATCTACCCGGAGCACGCGGCCGGGAACATCGTCTGGCCCGTCATGGGAGCGGTGCTCGGATTTCTCACGCTCAATCTGCCGCCGGGCAAGATCCTGATGGGCGATTCCGGCGCGCTGGGTCTGGGCGCGGTGTTGGCGAGCCTGGCCCTGTTCACGCGCACGGAATTGTGGTTGCTCCTGCTCGCGGCGCCGTTCGTGGTGGACGCGGCGTCGGTGGTGGTGCAGATGACCACTGTCCGCGGCCTCTGGAAGCTCGTCAAGCCGCTCCGCCACCGCACCACCGAGACCGCCCGGCCGTTCCTTTGCACGCCGATCCACCATCACTTCCAGTGGCTGGGGTGGAACGACTGGCGCATCCTCGGCCTGTTCTGGTGCTTCGGCGCGGTGATGGCGACGTGGGCGACCCTGGCCTTGAGCTCCGGGCTGGTGTGGTTGGTCGGCATCTTCGCCCTGGTCGCGTTCCTGATCGCCGCCTCCTTGCAGAAGTGGTTCCGCGCCGGGTATTTCATCGGCCTGCTGGCCCGGCCCGATCAGCCGCGCATCGTCGCGCTCTACCGCGGCCTGCCCACTGATATTCTAGCCTGGCCCCTCTATCGCGTCCAGGCCGAGACCGCGATCACCGAGGGAATGCTGGTGGGGGCCACCGCGGAGAGCATGTTGTGGCGGCCGCTCACGGAGGTCGAAGCGCACATCGTGCTCGGCAAGATCTACGCCGATCACAAACTCTTCGACCAGGCCTTGGCGGAATGGGAGCAGGTGCCAACGCGCAACCTGTTGCTGCGGCCCAGCGTGGTGCTGCGGCTGGCGCGCATCTACTACGGCCGCGATCGGCTGCTGGAGGCGATCAAGCTCTGGGAACAGCTTCCCGGTTCGCGCCTGGAGGAGATGCCGAACGTCCGGGAGGTGGTGCGCAACGCCCGGCTGCGACTGGCCGACCTGGCCGGGAAGTCCTATCGCCAGAGCCTGCGGCGGATGAGCGCGCGGGAGCGTTCCGGACAGGCCTCGGATCAACTGGAGGCCTATCTCCTTGCGGCCCGTCGGTTCAACCAGGACCTGCTGTCGCTACTGCTCTATGAGTGGGACAAGCTGCGCGGCCGCCGCGCCGATCCGCAGGCCGCGCGGGAGCGCCGCGAGTTGCTCCGCCAGACGCGCACCACGGTGATGCAGCGGGTCGAGGAGTTGGACGCGGCCCTGACGCGCCTCGCCCGCACCGCCCCCGCGCCGGAGGTGGCCGAGCAGGGCGTGGACTCCGACCCGGCCCAGCGCGCCGCCCAGGAGTTGCGGATCAGCCGCGCGGGTCTGCTCGCGCTGCTCGCCAGCGCCGGGGAGGGCCACCCCGAGATCACTCGCGCCGCCCTTCATCCCAAGGACTCGCGCAACCTCGTGTGCCGTCTCGCCCTGGCCTGGCCGGAGGCCGGCCCGTCCAGCGCGGTGATCAAGCGCTATGCGCCAGACCGCGTCGCCTTCTTCTCCGCCTCTTACCGGCGGGAGCGCGGCGTGCTGGAGTTGCTGCAGCGCTACGGCGCGGCCGTGCCGCGGGTGTACGGGGGTGAGCTGCGGGAGGACCAGGCCCTGCTCGCGATGCAGGACCTGGGGGACGAGACGCTAGCCGAGCGGCTGGAGCAGTCCGATCCCAGGACCAAGATGCTGTGGCTCCATTCCGCACTGCACGCGCTGGTGGAACTCCAGGCCATCGCCCACGAGCACGCCCGCGAGCTGGCGGAGGAAGTGCAGAAGGTGGACAAGGAGCGGCTCGGGCCCGAGTACTACCTCAGGGCCCTCCGCATCGCCTTGGACCGCATGGCCGCCCTCGCCAACTCGCACGTCACCGAGTCCGAATGGAGCCGGGTCGCGGACCAGGCCCAGCACCTGGTGGACTTCCTCTGCAGCCGCCCCACAGGGTTCATCCATTTCGAGCTCACGCCGCATCACTTCCTCGTCGCCGACCGGGGGCTGCACATGTTTGATTTCGAGCAGGCCACCGTCGGCCCGCAGGAGTTCGATCTCGCCACCCTCCTCGCCCAGCCGGAGAGCGACGTCGGCGGAGACGGATGGGGGACGCTGCTGCGGCACTACCAGTCGCTCGTCGCCGAGGCCGGGCTGCCGGCGCTGGACCAACTGGAGCGCGGGGTGGACTACG
>CAZUGW010000263.1:0-5146 GCA_964620055.1 uncultured bacterium | reverse complement strand
CGGCTGTCGCTGCTCCGCTCCTCCACCGATCCCGACACCGAGGCCGACCAGGGCGAGCATGACTTCACCTATTCGCTCTATCCGCATCAGGGTTGCTGGCAGAAGGGCGAAGTGGTGCGCCGCGGGCTGGAACTCAACGTCCCCTTCCTCGCCGTCACCGCGTCAGAGCACGAGGGGATCTCTCCAAATGGATCGGCGATCGTCTGCGAGGCCGCGAACGTCGTGGTCGAGACGCTGAAGAAGGCGGAGGACGGTGACGACCTGATCTTGCGCGTGTACGAGGCCCACGGCGCGCGCGGTCCTGTATCTGTCGCCTTCGCACTCCCGGTGAAGTCCATCGTGGAGTGCAACGGAATGGAGGAGGAAGTCGCCCCCACCGACTACCAGAACGGCATCCTCCGCTTCGACATCAGGCCCTGGCAAATCAGGAGCTTCCGGCTCCGCGTCTGAGACGCACTAGCCCTGGGGCAGGACCGCCTGTGCCCTGATCGCACCGCACGCCGCAGTTTGCCCGTTCCCTGGTGTGGTATATCCCTCTCAAGGGTACTAAACACCTAACACATGGCGCTGGGAGGATTGACGATGATACGAAAGCTCGTAGCAGTAGCGGTCGCGCTCTCGCTGCTCGGCGGCGGCGCGGCGTTGGCGCTGAACCTCGGCGAGGCGCTCCTCAAGACGGTGGCGACGGGCGTGATCGTGAACGCGGTGGCCAAGCCCGCCGACCACGCGCTCAACACCTTGACCGCAAACCAGAATCTCCCCGTCGGGGTGAGCACCAGGGTGGTCCCGGTCCTGAGCGTCGGCGAGAAGGGCTACGTGGGGATGGCCCAGGTCGCCGGGTCGTCCAACCTGGTGAGCAAGACGAAATCCGTGGTGCAGGTAGAGACCTCGTTTCTCGACAAGCAGTACCGCATCAAGCTACTCATGCCGATGGACGACGTGAATCCCATCGGGGTGAACCGCGTCCGCGGGATCGGCGTGAGCGCGCTGCTTGACATGGCCTTGAGCAACAACTCCTACCTCCTCCCGCCCTCCGTGGGCTGGAACGCGGGCGATGTAGTGAAGGCCGGCGCCATCGGCTATGCGGTCAGCCAGTACGGTCCCCAGCTTAACACGTTCATCAACCGCGTGTTCAAGAACGAGGGAGGCGCGCCCGACGGCGAGACCAGGGTCGTGCCATATCTGAGCTTCGGCACCAAGGCCTACATCGGGATGTTGCAGATCGCTGGCCCGGCCGCGCAGGTTGCGCAGGTCAAGGCGGTGTGGCAGTTCGAGCAACTCTTCGACGCCGGGCGGGTACGACTGCGCGCCCTGGTCCCGACGAACTCCATCAACCCGCTGCAACTCAAGCGCGTCAAGGGCGTGGGCTGCACGGCGGTGATTGACGCCATGGTGCTGCGGGCGAAAGAGGAGCGGCGCTACCCCGACCACTACCGCTACTTCGGCAGCGCCCCCCTCTTCGTCGGCGCCTACGAAGACCCACACTACCGCCGACCTCCGGGCTGGGACCGCGGCGAGAAGGTCGGCTGGATCAAGCACGGCAACCCCTACCTCCCGCCGGGCCAGGCCAAGAAAGAACGCGCCCCCGCGCTCGTCATCCCCGGCCTCGGCTCCCTCGAGACCCCGCCGGACAATCCCGGCCGGCACGAGGGCCAGCGCAAGCACGACGAGGACGAGCAGGGGAACCAAGGCGGCAACGGCCGAGGTCATGGGCAAGGCCATGGCCACGGACACGGACACGACAAAGATTAACGCGGCGTGGGATGACTGAACGGGGGACGGCCGAAAGGCCGTCCCCCGTGTCTCTCCTTACGACGCGGGGCCGAAGACGTAGATCTCGGCGATTGACCACCATTCCGGACTATGGGTGGTGGTGGTTTCGAATCGGATCGCGCGGATCGGTCTGGTGGAATCGAGCGTCGTGACGGCCGGCGTGAGTAGCCCCGCTTGCTCGACGTTGACCGGGAACCAGCTCTGGCCGTCAGCCGTGGCGCTGGCCTTGAGCCCCCGCGGCCAATCGTTGGTGTAGATGGTCTCGGCGCCGTTGTGGTCAAGCGCGACGCGAGTCACGGACAGGGGGGATCCGAAGTCCAACTGGAACCACTCCCCGGGCACCTGACCGTTTTCCTTACCGGGGTACAGCCAGCGGGTGTTCGGCTTGCGATCGAGCGCGAACTCCGGCCTCGATCCTTGACCGCTCTCCGGGGCGATGGCCTTCCATTCTGCCGTAGGTTCAAGCCTCACCTCGCCGGGTTCGGTTGGGATCGCCAGGTCCTGGGGCCAGCTCGGCTGCTGCAGGCCGCGTTCGGCCCAGATGGCCATAGTGCTTCCCTGCATTGTCTCAGCCACGTGCTTATAGATGGAAAGCGCCTTCTCTCGCTGCCCCAGGCGGTCGTAGCAGAACGCGCGGTGGAGTTCGGACCAGCCTCCGGCAGTGGGAGAGAGAAGGGCCAGCGCCCTCTCACACTGCCCGCGGCGGGTGTAGATGCGGCCAAGCAACTCGCGGCAGTCCGGGTAGTAGGGCTGCTTGTCCATCAGTTCCTGGGCTAGAGCGACCACCTGATCCCAAGAGGCAAGACCGACCTCGGCCGCGGCCTGGACCTCCCCCAGGCGTTCGCGGATCTGCTTGAGCTTCGGGTCCTTCTCCGCAGCCTGCTGGGCCGCGCTCGCGCGCCGCCATCCCGCCTCTTGGGCCGTGTCTTTGTCCCAGACAATCCGCTCCTCTGGGTGAGAGGTGCAGGCCACCAGCACGTCTCCAACCTGCGGGTCCTTACCCGGGGGCGGCGCGGTGTAAGCGAACCTCCCTCCCGCCGGGCAGCGGAAGATGAGATGCACCCACTCAGTATCGCGATTCGAAATGTAGTTGATCCCCCAGCCGGCCTTCAGCGACCACTTCTCAAGCGTGGGCAGGTCAGGCGGAAACGATTTCTTCTCGCCCAGGTACTGGAGCAGCAGGATCTTGAGGTAGCTGACTCGCTCCTTGCCGCTCTCCGCGAGGATGGTGGTGGCTGACTTCGCCGCCATCTCGTCGGCCTTGTCGGCGTAAAGGAGCAGTTGCTCCTGGCTGAGGTCGGCGAGGGGAAAGCGCCAGGCGAGGCCGGCGAAGATGTCGGCGGAGGCGCGGAAGGCGGCCTGGCTGTCAGCCGGGCGGCCCTCGAACACCTTGATCTTGCCCACGGCGTACTGGAACACGGCCTCCTGAAGTGCCGCCAACGCGCCCTCGGTCTGCGTCTTCACCTCCGCACTCAGCACGCTGTCCGCAGGAGTGCCGCCGAGGTCGGTGACGCGTCCACTGCCATCCACCGCGACGACGTGCACTCCCTTGTCGGTGGAGACGAAAAGGCCGTCCCCGGAGGGCATCCAAGCGAAGGCGCGGAGGCCTTCGGGGGCCGAATGCACGAGCTTGCTCCCCGAGCCATCCGCGGCGGCGACGTACAACTCGTACTTGGGGATCACCTGACCGTTGTCGGGATCGGTGTACGTGTCCTTGTTCAGGTAGTAGGCCACCCGCGCGCCATCCGGGGACCACGTCGGGCTGAGCGCGCCCTCTCCGGCCGGTGACGCCGGGATGGGCGCCTGGTCCTTCGTCAGGTCCAGCACCAGGACGCGGCCGGAGGTGGGCACGCCGCGCGCCCAGCTTCCCGACCCCTGGAACTCCCCGCAGAAGGCCAGCTTCCTACCATCGGGTGAGAACCGGGCATCCGCGCCCTGCACTCCCAGTTCGCGCACCTTGCTGGTCTGGGTATCGGCTACCACCAGCGGGTAGTTGTTGCCATAGCCCTGACCGGTGGAGGCGGCGATATACCTGCTATCCGGCGACCAGTTGACAGGGGTCTTGATCCACCCCTCCAAGAGCTTTTTCGTGCTTCCGGTGGTGAGGTCGTACACCCAAATGCCGCCTTCCCTGCCCTCGCGACTCTTCGGGTCCGGCTGGTACCTGCCGCAGAACGCGACCTTCGTGGCATCAGGCGAAAGGTCCATATACAGCGGGTCGTAGCCCGTGGGAAAGGCGAACTTGGCGTCCTGTCCGGTCGCCGCGTTCACCAGCCAGCCCTGGTTCTCGATGATCGGATGCCCTGCGCCGGTGGAGGCGCGGCGGGCCTTGAAGTCGGGATGCGTCCAGAGCACGGAGCCGGTGTTGACCATCACCAGTTGTTGTCCCGGCAACCAGGGACCGGGAGCCTGGGCCCAGCCGAGGTAGGTCTTGAGACGTCGCTTGTCGCTGCCGTTGGACTTCATCACCCAGATCTCGGTGGCAAGGCTCTGCTCCCAGTCGCGGCTCACGAGATACGCGACATCGCCAAAGTCGGAAAGGATGCGGCCGCGGCCGTCATACCAGGCCGTCACTGCGCTGACGTTGACGGGGGCGCCGGCCTGCGGCGGCAGGGAGGCGACGAGCACTGCCTGCATGCCAGCCTCCACCACAGACGCGCCATGCTGGTTCTCCAGCTTGACCTTGCCCTCCACCACCGTGACGGCGACGCGGTCCTGACCCTGCATGGCCGCGTTCACGGCGGTGCCGAGGAGGTTGATCTCACCCGCGTCGGTGACAAGCTGCTTGAGTTCCCCGCGGCGGCTGCGGCAGTACACCTCGCCCCGTCGCAGAACCGCGCGCCCGCCCGCAAGGGCGGTGGCGACTTCACTGCGTTCGTTGAGGGCGAGCTCGCTGCCGACGTGGGTGACGAGCACGGCCAGCGCGCCGGGGCCGGTGCGCAGGACGCTCCCGTCGGCGAGCTTGTCGCCGACCTTCAGCGCTTTCCCGTCTTCCGCGGTGACTTCACCGTGGGCGGCGATCACAGCCCAGGTCGCGGGCTGCTCAGGCGCGGGAACAGGAGGCGCCACTTCCTGTCGGCCGGGGGAAGGAGCGGCCTTGCCACCTCCGGCCGCGGCAGCAGTGCTGCCTCCCGTCGCCCCCGCGGCGACGCGCACCTCCGGCCCCTTCGCGACGGGGGACGGGGCCTGGGGGTTGACCGCGGTGCGGGGAGAAACGGTCGGCAGAGATGGCGCGGGGGGCTTCGCCCCCTGCCACCACAGGAACGCCATGACGACCACCGCGGTCACGGCCGCCCAGGCCAGGGCGCGGCGCTGGGTCTCGACTTTGCGGCGCGAGGTGACAACATGTCGCGTCTCCTGCAAGAGCGAGGTG
>CAZUGW010000262.1:0-5148 GCA_964620055.1 uncultured bacterium | reverse complement strand
CGGCCCGCTGGGCGACCCGGTGAGCGCGGGGTTCGGCGTATTGGGGGACGATGTCACCGGGGTGGTGGAGTGCGCGCAGGCCTGCGGGCTGCCGCTCGTGCCCCCCGAGCGGCGCAATCCTCTGGCCACTACCACGCGGGGGGTGGGGGAGCTGATGCTGGCAGCGCTCGACGCCGGATGCACTAAGCTGATCGTGGGCCTGGGCGGGAGCGCGACGAACGATGGGGGAGCAGGGATGGCGCAGGCCCTGGGGGCGCGCCTGATCGGGTCGGACGGCAAGGAACTGCGCTCGGGTGGGGCCAACCTCGCGAGCCTGGCGCGGATTGACGTCTCGGGCTTGGACCCGCGGCTCGCTCAGGCGACCATCTACACCGCCTCCGACGTGACCAACCCCCTGTGCGGGCCGGAGGGGGCGTCGGCGATCTACGGGCCGCAGAAGGGCGCGAGCCCGCAGATGGTGGAGGTCCTGGACCGGGCGCTGGCGCACTACGCCGAGATCATCGCCCGCGATCTGAAGGTGGAGGTCCGCGACCTCCCTGGGGCCGGCGCGGCCGGAGGGCTGGGGGCCGGGCTGGCGGCGTTCTGTGGGGCGGAGATGCGCTCCGGGGCGAATGTCGTGATGGAGATGTTTGAGTTCGACGAGTTACTCGCGGCGGCGGATGTGGTATTCACGGGGGAGGGGAAGCTCGACAGCCAGATCCAGTACGGCAAAGCGCTGAGAGCGGTGGCGCTCCTGGCCGAAAAGCACGCGACTCCCGTGGTGGCCTTTGTCGGCAGCCTCCAGGTGGAGGCCGGGAAGCTGGCCCGCCAGGGGATCGCCGGCGTCGTTCCCATTCTTCCCTGTCCTATGGAGGAGGAGGAGGCGATGGCGCGCGCCGGAGAACTGCTGCAGGCCGCGGTGGAGCGGACGGTCCGGCTGTTGACCCTGGGCCGGGGGATCGGTGAGAAGTGGAGGGGCGGGGCGTGATGGGTAGACTGCCGTGGGAGTGAGGCGATGCGCGGTCTGGTGCGGCCCACGGTGATGGCCGAACGGATCTGGGAGGTGGACCTAGAGGCGCTCTGGGAACGGGGCGTGCGGGGTCTGCTCCTGGACCTCGACAATACACTGGTGGACTGGAACGCGGAGGAACTTCGCCCGCCCGTGCGGGCCTGGGTGGAGGCGGCGAAGCGGCGCGGGATGCGGCTGTGCCTGGTGAGCAATGCGCTCTACGGCCGCCGGGTAAAGCGGGTGGCGACAGAGCTGGGGATCGAATGCGTGGTGCGGGCCGGCAAGCCGTTTCCACGGGCGTTTCGCCGGGGGATGGCGTTGCTCGACACCGACGCGGCCTGTACCTGCGCCATCGGCGACCAGGTGTTCACCGACCTAGTGGGGGCGAACTGGCTGGGGCTGGCGACGGTGCTGCTGTCGCCGCTGGGCCCGCAGGAGTCGCCGCATACCCGCCTGATCCGGCTCGTCGAGCGGCCGTTACGGCGCAAGTGGAAGGGAGAGGGAGGAAAGCGACCTGGGAAAGAGGGGGCACCGCGGGGATGAATTGTGTCAAAATCGAGTATCTTGAGTGAGGAAGGGCGGTCGCGGCGGGTATACTCGGCGCAACGTTCTGCACCTTGACAGCAAGAGGACAGAGTGGGCCGCCTGTGGAATAGTGAAAGCAGGTTGCGGCTCGCGGTTCCGGGAGGGACCACCGGCGCGGCCGAAGCTGGGTTCCGCCGGGGTCAAGGCCGGCCGGCCTCTGGAGCGTCGGCGCCCCGGTCCGCCTCGCGGAGTGCGCCGCCGGCTGGTTGCTCACCTTCGAACGTTCGTTCTCACCGATCACAGGACGGTCTGAGAGAGTTACATCGGACTGATGGGGCATTACCATGAACGGAAATCTGTGGTATAATCCGCGCAATAGGTCTACCGGGTGTCCGGCTGTCTCTTATCTATATTTCATCCCCCAAGCTCGCCGGCAGGCGGAGTAACTTGAGGGAGGCCGATGGCAACACCACGTGGGCCGAAAAAACCTCTCGGTCAGATCCTGTTGGAGAAGGGTCTGATCAACCAGGGTCAACTCGACGAAGCGCTCCGCATGCAGAAGAGCACGACGGAGCCGATCGGGCGGATCCTGGTAGACTTGAACTACGTCCAAGAGCGCGATGTTTTGCGCGCCCAGGCGGAGCAGCTTGGGATCCCTCTGCTGGAGTTGGACCGGGTAAGTGTTGATGAAGACGTAGCAAAGGCGATCCCTCAGAGCCTGGTGCAGCGCTATAACGCGGTCCCGATCAAGCGGACGGGAAATCGCTTGACCGTGGCCATGGTGGACCCCACCAACGTGTTCGCGCTGGACGACATTCGTCTTATCACGGGCTATGAGATTGACCCCATGCTGGCGGCGGCAGACGACATCGGGGCTCTGCTCCGGCAGGGTGATTCTATGGCCAGCCACAACGAGCTGACCACGGCGTTGAACGCGCCCGGCACCGGCACGATGGCCAATGTGGACATCGCGGGGGCCGGGGCGGACGAGGATGTGGACCAGACTGCGGCGCTGGAGGATGAGGCGCCGATCATCCGGATCGTCAACGTCGTCATCCAGCAGGCCATCAAGGACAAGGCTTCGGACATCCACATCGAGCCGGACCGCAAGGGCGTCCGCATCCGGTACCGGATTGACGGCGTGCTCCACGAGGTGATGAACGTCCCGAAGTACGTCCACGCGCCCCTCATCTCCCGCGTCAAGATCATGGGCGACATGAACATCGCGGAGCGCCGCATCCCCCAGGACGGACGCATCCACGTGCGAGTCGAGGGGAAGGAGTACGACCTCCGCGTCTCCTCCCTCCCCACCGTCTTCGGCGAGAAGATCGTGATGCGTATCCTGGATCAGAGCAGCATTATGATCGGTCTCAACAAGCTGGGGATGCTGCCCGAGACCCAGGCGGAACTGGAATCCGTGATCGTTCAGCCGAACGGCATGATCCTCTCCACCGGACCGACCGGGTCGGGCAAGACCACCACGCAGTAGGTGTTCGTGAACCGCAAGGCGGGTCTCACGTTCGCCAACGCGATGCGCGCTTTCCTGCGTCAGGACCCGGATATCATCATGGTAGGAGAGATCCGCGACCTGGAAACGGCGGAGACGGCGGTGCAAGCCTCGCTCACCGGCCACCTGGTGCTCTCCACGCTGCACACCAACGATGCGCCGTCGGCGGTCACCCGTCTCATGGACATGGGCGTGGAGCCCTTCCTGATCGCCTCCTCCATCATCGCCATCTGCGCCCAGCGCCTCGGGCGCAAAATTTGCTTGAACTGCAAGGAGCCGTATACCCCGCCGATGGACGCGCTGAAGCGCGTGGGCTTCCCGCTCGAGGGGGTGGACGAGATCGTCTTCTATCGGGGCCGGGGTTGCGAACAGTGCCGCCACACGGGGTACAAGGGCCGCCAGGGTCTGTATGAGTTGATGATCATCACCGAGGAGATCCAGGATCTGACGGTGCGCCGGGCGCCGCTGTCCGAGATCAAGAATGCGGCGATGGCGAATGGGATGAAGACCCTGAAGATGGACGGGTTCGAGAAGGTGAGAGTGGGCCTGACCACGATCGAGGAAGTGATGCGGGTCGTGTTCACGGCCGGCGGACATTAAACTAATGTGACAAGCAAGCAGAAGGGCTTCTCCTCCCCGGGGCGGAACCTGACCGCCTGGGGTGTTGACTTGCCTCCGACCGGATGAACCCGGCGGCCCGGTCCCCGGGTCGCCCACGACAAGGAGATGAGAATGGCAGAGGCGACTGGAGTTGCCGGTACTGAGCAGCGGGTGACCTCCGAGACGGCTCAGGCTTTGCCGACCGCAAAGGTCGTGAACCGGCCTCAGCCGATCGAGGAAGTCCATCTGGACGAGTTGCTCCGGCTGGTAGTGGAAAAGCGAGGCTCGGACCTCCACCTGGCGTCGGGAGTTCCGCCGGTGATCCGGGTGGACGGCGCGTTGCTCGCCACCAACTACGAGCCGATGACCGAATTCGAGGTCCAGAGGATGATCTACGCCATCCTCACGGACGAGCAGATCAGAGCGTTCGAGACGGAGATGGAGCTGGACTGCTCCTACTCCTTGAAGGGCATCTCCCGATTCCGCGTCAATGTCTATCGCGACCGCGGTTCGTGCGCCGGGGCGTTTCGAGTGATCCCGTCCAAGATCCCAACCGTCCGCGAGCTGGGCCTGCCCATCGTGCTGGAGGAGCTCAGCCGGCGCCCCCGCGGGCTGGTCCTGGTGACCGGGCCGACGGGGTCCGGCAAGTCCACTACCCTCGCCTCCGTGCTGGGCCAGATCAACAACGAGCGCTCCTCCCACATCATCACCATCGAGGACCCCATCGAGTACCTCCACACCCATCGGCGCAGCCTGGTGAACCAGCGCGAGCTGGGGATGGATACGCGCAGCTTCGCGCAAGCCCTGAAGCACTCCCTGCGCCAGGACCCGGACGTGATCCTGGTGGGAGAAATGCGAGACCTGGAGACGATGGCGTTGGCCGTCACCGCGGCGGAAACCGGACACCTGGTGTTCTCCACGGTGCACACCAACAACGCCGCGCAGAGCGTGGACCGGATCGTGGACGTGTTCCCGCCGGGGCAGCAGGAGCAGATCCGCATCCAGCTCTCCAACAACCTGGAGGCGATCATCTCCCAGCAACTCTGCCCGCGGGCCGGCACGCCGGGCCGCGTGGCGGCGCTGGAGATCATGATCGCGTCGCCCGCCATCCGCAACCTGATCCGGGAGGGCAAGGCCCACCAGATCACCTCCATCATCCAGACCAGCGCCCACCTGGGGATGCAGACGATGGACCAATGCTTGCGGGACTACTATCACCGCGGTCTCATCACCTATGAAGAGGCGATGGCGCGGGCGATGAACCCGGACGAGTTGAAGAAGATGCTGTTCTCCCGCGGCGAAGAGGGAGGGCAGTAAGCTGAATCGGGGCAGCGCAGAGGAGGCCGACGATGGCGACCTATAGCTATGTGGCCAAGGACGCCCTGGGGAAGGTGATCACCGGGACCTCGGAGGCGGAAAAGGATCGGGGCTATCAGGTGAAGGGTGCAACGGGCACCATGGTCCGCACCCTGATCCATCTTGCGATGGGCTTCGCCGAGTCCAGGAAAACGTGATCGATCAATGAGGC
>CAZUGW010000261.1:0-5148 GCA_964620055.1 uncultured bacterium | reverse complement strand
TCTTGACTGCTGCCCGGCACATCGCTCGCGCACGTAACCTCGGCGACAATCGCCACGTCGGGCGCGATGGCGAAGGCGCTGGTCTTGGCGCCGTGCAGGCCGGTCTCCTCCTGCGCCGTGCCCACAGCGAAGACCGTGTTCGGGTGGTCGCGCGTGGACAGCTCTCGCACCAGTTCGATCACCAGCGCGCAGCCGACGCGGTCATCCCAGGCCTTCCCGAGTAGCCGTCCGCCGGCCATCTCCACGAACGGGCTGTAGGGAATCACGGCGTCGCCGGGCCGCACGCCCGCGACGACGATGCTCAGTTCGAGGGGCCTCTTGCGTTCGTCGTCGGTGAGCAGATGGGGCGGGCGCGTGCCCGAGAACGCGGGCAGGTCGCCGTTCCGCGTGCGGACGGTCCAGCGCTGCGACACCACCACCTGCGACCACCAGCCGCCCAGGGGGGTGAAGCGCAGAAAGCCGTCGTCGGTGATCAGCTTGACCTGCAAGCCCACCTCATCCATGTGCGCGGGGAGCATGATGCGCGGCTCGGCCTGCGTTCCCTGCTTCCGGGCGATGATACAGCCGAAGCGGTCGTAGCTGATCTCGGCGAGGGGGGCGAGGTGGCGGGCCATCACGGCGCGCACCTCCTCCTCCGCGCCGGGGAGGCCGAAGGCTTCGGAGAGCTCGCGCAGCAGCGCGCGGGTTTCGGGGGTCATACCAAGGCTCCTGAGGATCGTTGCCTCGGAGGTTCTGCCTGGGGGGGAGATCACCTGCGGGCCGACGCAGTGTGCGCCGCGTCACTGCCGGCGCGCGTCACCTCTCATGGGCACGGATCCTCAGGCCTCAGGAGCCTCCTCCGAGGCCTCCCACTCCAGCCCGAGTCTGCTCGTGACGATGCGGAGTTCGTCCAGGTCGAGGGGCTTGATGAGGTAGTGCACCACGCCGAGGCGGTGGGCGAAGTTCAGGGTGGGCTGGTCCTGGGCCGTGCTGAGGACGATAACTGGGATGCGCTGCAACGCCTGGTGGCCTCTCATCGCCTGCAGCAGGTCGAACCCGGAGGCATCGGGAAGCCAGATATCCAGTAGGATCAGGCAAGGCAGGTCCCGACCCTCCCGCTCGTGACGCCCGGCGGCCTCCTGCAGGTAGGACAGGGATTCCTGAAAGGTCTCCGTGACATGGACGGGATTTCGCAGGCCCGCGTCCTCCAGCGCCTCGCGCGAAAGGAGAGCATGGTCCGGATTGTCCTCCACCAGCAACAGCGGAGGGAGATCACGTGCGCGCGGAGTCATGCTGCTCGACATGGCCTTTTTCTCCTCGCCTCGGCAGGGTGAACCTAAACGTAGCTCCGGCCCCCACCTGCGACTCGACCCAGACGCGTCCCCCGTGGCGCGAGATCATCGTGCGCACCGTGGTCAAGCCGATCCCGGCGCCCTCCGAGTCGGTGTGGGGTCCGCGCCGGAACAGACGAAAGATCGCCTCATGGTGTTCCGGGGAGATGCCGCTCCCATTGTCCTGGACGTAGAATTCGTAATCGGCCGGTCTCTCAACGAAGCCGATCACAATCTCGGGCTGGGGCTGATCGCCGCGGTACCGAAGGGCATTCGTGAGCAGGTTCGTGAATACCTGCCGAAGGCCCGTCGCATCCGCGGTGACGGTGGGCATCTCCTCCTGAATCGGGACGCGCGCACCGGCCCGGGAGATGAGCGTCTCCAGGTCCTTGCGAACGGAGGTGACGAGGTCGTGGACCCGCACCGGCTCGAAGTTGAGGGGCTGGTTGTGGGATCTGGAGACGTCGAGCAGATTGGTGATCAGGCCGTCCATGTGCTCGGCATTGCGGCGAATCCGCGTCAGGCGTGTGAGGATATATTCGTCCAGCACGTGCCGGTAGCGGGACTCGATGCTGGAGGCGAAGCCCAGGATCGAGACCAGGGGGGAGCGCAAGTCGTGGGAGGCGATGGAGAGCAACTCGCGCATCTCGTCGGTGGTCTGCACGAGTTGATGGAGACGCCGCTCCAGTTCCGTGCGATCGCCGATCTGAACGGCGTGGGAGGAGGGTCCCGCGCCGGTAGCCCCGTCTCGGGAGGCGGCCCCGCACGAGGCGCGAACAACGAGCGTGGTGGGAAGATCAATCTGCCACGCGCCGGTCTCAGGGATCTGACCCACGACCGCGCAGGCCGCCAGATAGCAGGCCTGATTGGCCACCTCCAGCACCGGCTGGCGCACCGAGGTGAGCTCAGGGATCACCTGGACCGCGAGCTCCGAATCATCGAAACCCACTACCGCCACATCCTCCGGCGCCCGCAGGCCGATCTTCCAGGCGGCGCTGACGACGGCCGCGGCGGCGGCATCGGTGGCGCACGCAACCGCGGTGGGACGCTGGGGATGGGTGAGCAACCGGTCGGCCAGCGGCCCGGCGTCAGCAATGTCTATGCGCGGCGACGGGCACTCGAGGACCAACTCCGGATCAACCGGCAGGCCGAGGGCGGCCATCCCCTCCAGAAAGCCCTGCTTGCGCTCCAGGAAGTCGGGGACGATGGAGGCCCCCCCGAGGAAGCCAATGCGGCGATGCCCGAGTTGCGCGAGATGCGAGACGCTCCGCACCAGGCCCCCGCGATTGTCACAGGCCACCCACGGGACGCGAGGGTCAGGGCAGCGCGCGTAGGCGACGACCACCGGCACCTCCTTCTCCGCCAGGAGCGCGATCAGGGGCAGATGCTCCTCCCGGGGAGTGAGGACGAGGGCCACATCCACGCCCAGCGAAGTGAGAAGGCGGACGAGCTCCTCCGAGGTCTCGTCCTTTCGCCAATGATGCCACAGGGGGTTGAACCCGCAGAGCTCGGTACTGCCGATTATCCCCTGCGCCACTTCGCGCGTCCAGGGATCGAGTCCTTCCGTAAGGCCCCATTGGTGAATGCGCGCGGGAACGCCCCTCCAGCCGGAGGTGGCGACACTCACCACTGCCATCAGGTTCGTGCGTCGGCCCCTGCCGGCCCCTGCCGGCAATTGGCCGTAAGCCAATTGGGTACTCATGGTCACGTAGCCAGCCAGCTCATTACAGACCGCGCGGTGAGACACCGAGACTGAGCCGCGAACCACGCCCCGGCCCGACACCAGGAATATACCACAAAAGCCCGCGCAGGTCAGCGGCTGCGACGCACCTGCGGCACGCACCACGTCACGACCAGTGCGCTGAGCAGGCATACGACCGCACCCGCGGCGATGGCGATGCGAATGCCGAACCACTGGCCCATCGCCCCGATCTGGAGGTTCCCCAATGGCGCCAGACCCGCGAACACGAAGGCCCGCAGGCTCATCACCCGCCCCCGCAGTTCATCCGGGGGCTCTTTCTGAAGCATGGTGTTGGAGACCATGTTGAAGCACATCATCCCCACGCCGGTGAGAGCGAGGCATCCCAGCGCGGCGGGGAAGCTCGGGACGGCAGAGAAGAGCATCAGCGCGACCGGAAAGATGAACGTGCCCACTGTCACCGCCACGCCGAGCCGTACCCGGTGTCCCAGCCAGGCAATGACGAAGACCGTGGCGAAGGCCCCCACCGCCGGGGCCGACATCAGCATTCCGTACCGTTCCGGGCCCGCCCCCAGCACCTTCTCTGCGAAGGCCGGCAGCAGGGAGGTGTAGGGCATGGCGAAGACGCCCGAGATCGCCGTCAGGATCAACAGCGCGAAGGCCACGTCGTGCCCGCGCACCCAGCGCATCCCGTCGCCGATCTGACGCTTGAAGCTGCCCTCGGCCGGAGGGCGGATAGGGCGGGGGCTGATGGTGGTCAGCGCGAGGATGATGGGCAGGAAGGAGAGCGCGTTGACGAAGAAGCACATCGTCATCCCGACGCTCGCCACCAGGATTCCCGCCACGGTTGGGCCGATGATGCGGCCGGAGTTGAAGGCGGCGGAGTTCAGGGAGACGGCGTTGAACAGGTCCTCGCGCCCCACCAGGTCCATCACCATCGCCTGGCGGGTGGGCATGTCGAAGGCATTGACGATCCCGAGCAGCCCGGCCAGGATCATCACGTGCCACACGCGCACCGCCCCTGTGTGTACCAGCGCGGCGAGCACGAAGGCCTGCGCCATGGCCAGCGTCTGTGTGACCACCACGATGCGGTGCTTGCTGTAGCGATCCGCGATCACGCCCGCCGGCAGCGTCAGCACCAGCATCGGCACCGTGCCGCAGGCCCCCACCAGGCCGAGATAGATCGGTTGACCGGTAATCTGCCACACCAGCCACCCCTGCGCGGTGGTCTGCATCCAGGTGCCGGAGACGGAAATCAGCAGGCCGATCCAGAAGTAGCGGAAGTCACGGTGGCGCAACGAGCGAATGGGCGCGGGCCAGCGACTCGGCGCGGCCTGCGGCTCGGCCGCGGCGACTAACTCACCGGGGGGTATGCCGGAATCAGCCATGCTACCTAACTTGTATGTGACCGCGGGAGGTCCTGCCAAGGGGGTGGCAGCATCTACGCGCGCGGATGATAGGCGTGGTATTCCAACCGCAACGTATCCACCGAGACGTGGGTGTAGATCTGCGTGGTGGCGATGCTGGCGTGACCGAGCAGTTCCTGGATGGCGCGCAGGTCGGCCCCTCCGTCCAGCAAGTGAGTGGCGAAGGAGTGGCGCAGCGTGTGCGGCGAGACGGGGGCGCGAATCCCGGCCTGGCGCGCGTAGCGGGAGATGATGCGCCAGAACGAGACGCGGCTGATCCGCTGTCCCTTGTTTCCGAGGAACAGCCCCGGGGCTGCGTCCCGCCGGGAGCCGAGATAGGCGCGCACCGCGCGCAGGGCCGGCTCGCCGACGGGGACGATGCGCTCCTTGCCCCCCTTGCCGACACAGCGCACCAGCCCCAGGTCGAGGTTCAGGTCACCGCGCCGCAGTCCCACCAGTTCTGAGACGCGCAGGCCGGTCGCGTAGAGCAACTCGAGCATCGCCCGGTCGCGCAGGCCGCGCGGGGTGTCGAGGTCGGGTTGAGCTAGTAACTGCTCGACCTCGGAGATGGAGAGCACGGAGGGGAGGTGGCGGAGGAGAGTGGTGGTCGGGAGGTTCGCAGTCGGGTCCGCGGTCAGCATCTCCTCGCGCACCAGATAGCGGTAGAAGGCGCGCAGGGCGGAGAGCCTCCGCATCACCGTGGCGGGAGCGAGTTGCGCGCGTCGTAGCGCGC
>CAZUGW010000260.1:4188-5192 GCA_964620055.1 uncultured bacterium | reverse complement strand
GTGAAGACACCGCCGGCAGAAAAGAGCGCCGCCTTCGCGGCCGTCGCGAACGCCAGCACCGCAGCTTGCGCCGTCGCAGCCGCGCCGGGAATGCCCACCTGGAAAAGGATCTGCACCCCGACCAACGCATCGGCGAAGCTCTTGATCCCCTGTAGGGCGAGCATCCCGCGCAGTGCAGTCCCGAACGCGACGAGCTGCGATGCAACCGCCACCGTCAAGAGCGCGACGATCGCATCCTTCGCAGCGCGCATCAGCGGTTCGTTCTGCGCGAGCGCCGTAGCGAGCCCTTTCATGTCATCGACGAGCTGTTGCGTCTTGTCGGCCCATCGCTCCGTGGCGTCGGCGATCGCCGTCGTCGCATCCCACGCGCCCTCGACAATGACCTTCAGCCCCTCGACGAAGGTGTCGACCTTCGACGTGATCAGCCCACGATTCTGTTCGACCCACTCGGCGAAGCGGTTCGCGATGTCGGTCACGACCGGCATCAGCTTCGAGCCGATCGTGAGCTTCACGATGTCGGCCTGAACGCCGAGCCCGCCGAGCGCCTCCTCCATCGCCTGCGCTTCGTCCTTGTTCTGTTCGATCAACTCCGCGAGCGGCTTCGCCTTCTCCGCGAGCCTCGCCATTCCGTCGGCGCCGAGCAGAAGCGTCGGCAGAAGTTGCCTACCGCCCTTACCGAGCAGCTTCATCGAAAGCGCTACCTGGTCGGCCGGATCCTTGAGCCCCTTGATCCCGTTCGACACCTTCGCGAGCAGCGCTTCGGTCGGAAGATCCGTCAGATCCTTTTGCGAGATGCCGAGCGCCTTGAAGCTTTCGACCAGCTCTTTGTTTCCGCCCCGTGCTTCGGCGATGTTCTTCGAGAAGATGCCAACCGCAGCGGCGGCGGACTCCATCGACGCGCCACCGAGCCGCGCCACCGTCGAGAACTCGACGAACCACTGCGTGTTGACGCCGGCCGATTGCGACAGCTCGTCGAAGTCGTCGATCGTGCGGCGCGTCGCCTC
>CAZUGW010000260.1:0-4178 GCA_964620055.1 uncultured bacterium | reverse complement strand
CGGTCACCTTCGCCGCGCTCGCGATGGCGCCGATGCCGGCCTCGAGCTTCTTCAGCGGACCGGCGTCCACGTTCACGCCGAATTGCACCAGGAGTTCGCGCACCACCAACTACGTACCCGCCTTTTTAAATAACCCGCGAGACATGCGCAGCTTGTCATCGGGATCGGACCAGCGACACAACATCATCGCGCTTAGCTTTGCTCTCGTCTCTTCGGTTGGCACACGCGGTTTCAGGGATGCGCGATATTCTGGGGAAGCCCAAAGTCGCAGCATCGATGCACTGCGCTTCGCCTTCGCCTCTGGCGTGTGGCCGGCTCGTGAGCATGCAACGCGCTGTGCCAACTCGGCCGGAGTCAACGCGGACATGTCGCGCGCCTTCCTCGCGATTGACATCTTCTCTTTGGTCTCGGGCGAGCACTCGTGACCAACGAGTGCGACGAGTAACCCGGCTCGCGTGTTCGGATGCATCGGCTTCCCACGGATCGCCGCCGCGTGCCGTTCAATCTGCTCCGGCGTTCGGATCTTTCCGGTGTTCGAGGCCGCTCTCTTTGCGATCGTCTCCGCACTGTGCTTCTTGCCCTTGTTCGCCGCGACAAGCGCCGGATGGCCTTTCAGCTTCGTCCGGATCTTCTCTCGCGTCGCCGTCGGCATCTTCCATCCCGAGGTCCCGTCGCCACCATCCGTGATGTTCGTCAGCGGCCATCCCTCGCGGCGCCCGTGCGCGATCCACGCGATCTCTGCATCGCTCAGCGCCTCCGGCGTCGAGCACGCTTGAAGCACGCGCACGACCGGCGCGAGATCGATCGCGAGGAGCTGCGCAATCCATCTGCCGCGATGCGTGTTCGCGCTCTGCTTTACCACCGACGCTGCGGTGTGCGCCTTCGGCCGATGAAGTCCACGCATCGACTTTCCGATGTACCGGACACGCTCAGTGCGTGGATCGATCAGGGCGTACACGAGAAGTCGCTTGTCGGTTTCCATGCGTGCGCGTCAGCCCTTCGGCTTGGGCATCATAGCGCGCTCGGCCGCTTCCCTGAAATCGAGAACCAGGTGGGCGTCGACCAGGTCCATTAAAGTCCAACGGTCGCAGACCTCCGCATACGTCGCGAGCCCGGCCGTGACGGGACGCCACAACCACCACTGCTCGTCGAGGCGCTCGGACCCGACCTCGCCTAGCGCGCGACGGGCGGCGCTGTTGGCTTCGCGCTCTTCTGCGCTCGCTGCTTTTCTTGCAGCACGGCCAACCACGACAAAAAAGGGCGCTTGTAGTTCACCTCGATCGCGAACCACGCGACCTCGAGCATCGTCATGTAGTCGCCTGCGAACACGATCTCGAACGTCGTCGCCGTAACGGGCGTCCCGTTGCAACTGACGTTCGTGGTGACAAGCTCCTTGACGATCGCCGCGGCGTCCGGATCCCCGAGGTGCTCCGCGAGATCTCCGAAGGAGCCAACGAGCGCGCCGATGTTCGTGTCGAGCAGCTTGTCGGAAGCGCCGACCGCTCCGATCGCCTTGATGAAGGCCGGCGCGAAGAGCTTCACGAGGCGGCGGCCGATCTCGATCCCGCGTGTGGCGAGCAGGAGCGTGACAGTCCACTCCCGCCCGCCGATCACGCGCGAGTGACCTTCGAGCATTGCAGCGGCATCACCCATCGGTGGGCTCGCCGTCCGGCGTCGTCTGCTTCACCGTGCGCACCTTCGCCTTCTTCAACTCCGACACCTCGACGACGAGGTCGCTCTCATCGCAGCGGTAGGTGGTGAGCCCCGCCTTTTCCATCACGACCAGAAGCGCCGCCTGCGCCTCGCACTCGCGCTCGGTCAGTTCCATGCGTTCGTTCCGCGCATCCACGTATTCGGACGCGCGCTTCTCGATCGCCGCGTTCACGTCCTTGCGTTCAGTGCCCGGCAGCCTCGTCTGTTTCGATCGCTTCGCCATGTGTCCCCTTGCCGTTCCGCCCCGTGATTGGAGCCCCGGCAGACTACGCCTCCGGCGCCCGACCGCGCAAGCGGGTTGCGCGCTTTCAGGCGGCGCGATCGACCGGGAGCGGGAGGCCGCCCCCATCCCCACCGTCGTCGTCCGACGTCACGACCTGGACGCGGAACGGCGCCACGAACCCGAGCAACCACAGGAGCGCCCGCGCCACCCAGAGCCGAGCATGGAAGCGCCCGAGCCCGTCGAGCCGGATCGTCAGCGTGGCGTGCCGACGCCCGAGGTCCGTCACGTTCAGCCGAGGGGCCAGCACGCTCAGGGGTTGCCGCCGAAGACCGGCACCCACTTGGCGAGCGCGATCGTCCACTGCGCGTCGCCCACCTCGGTGCCGCGCTCGAACGCGGGCGGCTTCTCGACCCAGCCCTCGGCCGAAGAGATGATGTTCGCCCCGTCCTTCACCAGCACGGGGAAGATCGCGTCGGCCGCGTGGAGCGCGGAAAGAATCGCGTTGAATGTCGACGTCGCCATCAACGTGAGCGCCATCGTCGCCATGCGGGACGCCATCCGGGTGCGCGCCACCTCGCCGTCGGCGCCGACCTTCTTGGTGAACGACTCGCCGTCCTGTTCGATCGTGACGTAGGTGCCGTCCGCGAAGCCCGACACCGGCGCGGCTCCGAGGATGATCAGAACGCGTTGAGGATCATACGTGCTCGTGGCCATCGTTCAGCCTCCCGTCAGACAGACACGAACCCATCCACGTCAACCGCGTGAATCGCTCCCGACAGAACGCCGGTGAAGTTCACGTTCCGCAGGAGCCGCGCCGCCTTGTCGGCGAACGACACGTCGGCCACTGCCGGCACGCTCGTCGTGAAGCTCGCGAGCCCGCGCACGTCGCCGCCCTCGGTGGTTTGGTTCTGGAGCACACCCTTCAGCGCATTCTCGACCACCGCGATCCCCGCATCGGTGAACGGGATCTTCGTCATCGGCGGCGGCGGGTTGATCAACGCCGAGAACACGTCGGCGGTGATCTCCGAGTGCAAGAAGTCGACGAACCGGATCACGTCGATGAACTCGCCGACGCCGACCGTGCCCTCTTCGGTCTTGGCGATGTCGGTGGTGAACTGCGAATAGACGTTCGCGTTCTTGGCGAGCGCGTTCAGTCGTTGCGTCGCCGTCAAGTCGTCGGCCGTGATGCCGGCCAGCGTGGCGAACATCCACGTCTCGCGTCCCGGATCGGTCGTGAAGCGCGCGCCGAACCACGCGCAGTCGGGGAACGTGTCCTCGAGATCGCCGGTGGCCTCCTCGGAGAACAGCACCCACGTTCGGGCGTAGCTCGCGGCCTGCACCTGGCGCGCGATCGTGCCGGTATCGGGGTCGTCTACGGTCACGGCGTCATTCACGATTGCCGCGTCGTTCGACGCCACGCCGAGAAGCTTGCGACGCGACTCGACCTCATCGGCGAGCTGCCGCTGGCGGTCCTTGTTCGACGCCCCGTACTGGCGAGCGAGCGTCGTGCCGTACCAGGTGAGCGACTCCACGAACTCGATGTCGTTCAGGTTCGCGGCGATGGTGCCGTCGAGCACGAACTCGAGGTGCAGGTTCGCGCCGGCCTTGATCGCGAAGAACGTCGACGGCACGACGGGGGTGACGTCGACCTCGCCGACGGTGTCGACCGCCGTCACGTCCGTCAGCGACTCGACGAAGCCGTCGGCGACCGCGTTGGTGATGTCCTGTTCGACCTCGATCTCCGTCGAGCCCGACACCAGACGCGCGCGGACGATCGTATAGGTGCCGTCGTTGCCGGTGGAGCCCGTCACGCGGAACTGCTTGCCGACCGGGAAGCTCGTGACGTGGTTGCCGGGGATCGTGAACTTGTCGTCCGCGACGTTGACCGCCGTGATGGCGTAGCCGGTGTTGAGGATCGACGTCAGCCCCGCCGAGATCTCCGCCGCGGTCGCCGTCGCGTCCGAGGTGAAGTCGAAGCCGATGCCGTCGATGAACACCGTGTAGCGCGTCGTGTTCAGCACCGTGTCGACGAACACCGTCACGGTGTCGCCGGTCGCGAGGCGCCCGATCTTGATCCGCTGCGGCTTCGGAGTCTGGGCGAAGTACGCCCGCGCCCCGCGATACGCCGGGTCCGTGTCCGCGAACCCGTCATCGAGCATGTCGGCGGCTTCCTCGTAGGTCCGGATGCGGTCTTCCCACGCGCGGTGCATGGCCAAGTGAAGCAACGTACCGAAGCCGGCGC
>CAZUGW010000259.1:1465-5234 GCA_964620055.1 uncultured bacterium | reverse complement strand
GCCTCGAAGGCCAGCGCATAGTTCCCGAGCAACGCCCCCGCCAGCCGCCCGGTGACATCGTTCAGGTTGGCGACGGGTTCCCAGTTCCACGTTTCGTCGCGGAGCAGATGCATCGCCACCGCGGCGAAGACCAGCGCCGCGAGCAGCCCCCAGAAGGTCTGCCGGTTGTGCACCTGCACGTCCGCGTGGCCCACTCCCGGGGTGAGCATGATGGCGAACAGGAACAGCACCACGATGCCGCCGCAGTAGACCAGGATCTGAATCGCCGCCAGCAATTCCGCGCCGAGCAGCAGATAGAGCCCCGCGACACTCGCCAGGCTGGCGAGCAGCCAGAGGGCGGAATGGACGATGTTTCGCGACACCACGACCATCGCGGCCGGGACCAGCGTCCCCAGCGCGAACACGAGGAAGGCGAATGGATAGAGGAACGATCCGTCCAGGAACGCGTGCCACAAGGAGGCCATTACTTTGCGCCTCCCTTCGGTTCCAGCAGTTCCTCCAGCCCCACCTGGAGCGCCTCCCGCGTCTCTCCCACCACGCTGTAGGCCTGGGTCATGCGGAGGGCGTCGAAGGGGCAGGCCTCCACACAGTAGCCGCAGAACAGGCAGCGCCCGGAATCCCAGATATAGGTCTTGGCGCGCTTCTCGCGGCCCTTCTGGTCGTCGCCTTCGATGGTCGGGAGGGCGATGGTGGGGCAGGCCTTCTGACAGGCGAGGCAGGCGGTGCACTTGAGCCGCCCGGTCTCATCCCGCAGGTGCTGCAAGCGGCCGCGGTAGCGGGGGTGGATGGTGGCGGGCTTCGCCGGATAGTCCAAGGTCACCCGCGGGCGCGCGGAATTGCGGAGCGTCACCGCCAATCCCTTGACGATGCTCCACGAGCCGAGCACGATATCTGGCAGCCAGTGCCGACGCGTCATCACGGCTTCCCGTACACCACAGCGATTCCGGTGAGCGCCACCGCGAGCAGGCTCGCGGGAACCAGCAGCTTCCACGCGAAGGACATGACCTGGTCAATCCGCAGGCGCGGCACCGTCCAACGAATCCACATGATCAGAATGATGATGGCATAGGTCTTAATCAGGAACCACACCGCCGGCGGCAGTACGGGGCCCTCCCAGGCGCCGAAGAACAGCGTGGTGGCAAACGCGGAGACGAAGAAGAGGTGCGCGAACTCCGCCAGGAAGAAGAGGGCGAAGCGCATCCCGGAGTACTCGGTGAAATACCCGGCCACCAACTCGCTCTCCGCCTCCGGCAGGTCGAAGGGAACGCGGTTCACCTCGGCCATGGCGGCGATGAGGTAGATGACGAAGGCGAGCTGCAGGGGGAACTTGGCGATGAACCAGTGCCCGCCCAACTGCGCGCCCACGATATCCCCCACCTTGAGCGACCCCGCGGCCACCACCACGCACACCATCGCCAGCACCAGCGGGCTCTCGTAGCTCATCCCCTGGGCCACGGCGCGCATCGCGCCCAGCACCGCGTATTTGTTGTTCGACCCCCACCCCGCCATAATCAGCCCGATCACGGGAAGGGCGGAGACGGCGATCACAAACAGGACGCCAAGGTTCAGATCTTTGACCAGCCACTTGTCGCTGAACGGCACCACGAGGAAGACCAGGAGGGCCGGGACGAACACCAGGAACGGGGCGAGGATGAATACCGCGCGGTCGGCGCAGTGCGGGATGATGTCTTCTTTCAGCAGCAGCTTGAGCGCGTCGGCCATGGTCTGCATCAGCCCGAACCGCCCGCCCGTCCGGTTCGGCCCCACGCGGCTCTGCAGGTCGGCCGAGACCTTGCGCTCCAGCCACACTAGTATCAACACGGTGAGCAGCACGAAGACGATCACGGCGACCGCCGTCAGCAGCATCCAGATCGCGGAGGCGATCCACTCCGGCGCGCCGTGAGTGACCAGGAACTGGAGCACCTTGTCCTGCGCGCCGCCGCTCACCGGTCTATCTCCCCCAGCACGATGTCAATGCTTCCCAGGATGGCCACCACGTCGCCGACCTTCCAGCCCCGCAGCATCTGCGGCAGGGCCGCGAGATGGAAGAAGGAGGGAGTGCGCAGCCGCACCCGCAGCGGCGAGGTCCCGCCGTCGCTCACCACGTAGCAGCCGAATTCGCCGCGCGGCGATTCCACCCGCCCGTAGGCCTCGCCCGCGGGCGGCTTCACCACCCGACCCACTTTGGCGCGCACCTCGCCCTCGGGCAACTGGTCGAGACACTGCTCGAGAATGCGCAGGCTCTGGCGCATTTCCTCGATACGGACCAGATACCGGCCCAGGCAGTCGCACCGCGAGTTGGTGACGACGTCGAAGTCCAGCCGGTCGTACACCTCGTACGGGACCGCCCGCCGTAGATCGAACTTCACCCCGGAGCCGCGCAGGGTCGGGCCGCTGCAGGCGTAATCCAGCGCCACTTCCGGCGGCAGAATGCCCACGCCGCGGGTGCGGGCCTCGAAGATGCGGTTTCCGGTCAAGAGCCGGTCATACTCGTCTATGCGACCCGGCAGGAGTTGGCAGAAGTCCCGCGCCTGCTCAACGAAGCCCTCCGGGACGTCATCCGACACTCCGCCGATCTTGAAGGTGCTCTGCGTCAGCCGCGCTCCCACCCACATCTCGAACAGGTCCATGATCAGCTCGCGCTCGCGGATCGCATAGAGGAACGCGGTGGTGGCGGCGAGGTCGTTGCCGAAGGTGGCGTAGAAAACCAGGTGGCTGGCGAGTCGGTTCAGCTCCAGGGCGATCACCCGCAGGTACTTCGCCCGCTCCGGGACCTCCAGTTCCATCAGCCTCTCGACCGCCAGCACGTAGGCGGCGTTGTTGGAGGCGCTGCTGAGGTAATCCAGGCGGTCGGTGTAGGGGAGGAACTGCGGATAGGTGCGGGCCTCGCCGATCTTCTCCACGCCCCGGTGGAGGTAGCCGATCACCGGCTGGCAGTCAATCACCACCTCGCCATCGAGGGTAAGCTCCAACCGCAGCACGCCGTGGGTGCTGGGGTGCTGGGGTCCCATATTCAGTGTGACGTGTTCTGTCAGTATCGAGTGTTGCAGCATAGCTCTTCGGTCGCTGAGGCCCTCGCCGTTCCCTAGACCCTATCCCCTCTAATCCCTTCCCCTACTTCAACAGCGGATGCCCTTCCCAATCATCGGTGAGGAGAATCCGGCGCAGGTCGGGGTGACCCTCGAACCGCACGCCAAACAAGTCAAACACCTCGCGTTCCAGCCATTCGGCCGCGCCGTAGACGCCGGTCAGCGTCGGGAGGCGCGCGCCGGAGCGCGGCAGGGGGACGCTCAGCACCACCTGCTGCCCGGAGTGGAGCGAGATCAAGCGATAGATCATTACCAATTCGGAGCGGGTGTCCACCGCGGTAATGTCGCAGGGGTAGTTGTACCCGTGCTCTTTGCACAGCCGGGCGGCCGCCACCAGCGACTGGGCCGGAAGGCGGACGCGCAGTTCGTCGCCCACCTGCTCGGCGGATTGCAGCGCGTCTCCCAGTTGCGCGCGGAGCAGGTCTATCATCCCACCTTGCTCCGGAGGGACTCGTGCTTGATCTTCTCCTGCAGCCGGAAGATGCCGTCTATCAGGGCCTCCGGCCGCGGCGGACAGCCGGCGATATAGACGTCCACAGGGACGATCAGGTCCACGCCTTGCACGGTGAAGTAGGAATCGTGGAAGGGGCCGCCCTCACAGGCGCACCCGCCCATCGCGATCACGTATTTGGGATCGGCCATCTGCGCGTAGAGTTGCCGCAGGACCGGGGCCATCTTCT
>CAZUGW010000259.1:0-1455 GCA_964620055.1 uncultured bacterium | reverse complement strand
GACGGTGCCGGAGACGATCATCAGGTCGGACTGCCGGGGGGTGCCGCGGAAGATCAGCCCAAAACGATCGAGGTCATAGCGGGAGGCGGCGGTGCACATCATCTCGATGGCGCAACAGGCCAGCCCGTAGGAGAGATACCAGAGGGAGGAGGCCTTGCTCCAGTTCAGCACCGCGTCCACGGTCGTGAGCACCAGATTCCCGCCGGGGAGGCGGGCGACGACGTCGGCCGCGAGGGTGGCGGGGGCCTTGCGCTCGGGTTCGCGGGTTCCTATTCCCACTTCAACCCGCCTTTGCGCCACGCGTAGGCGAGGCCAAAGCCGAGGATGCCCAGGAAGACCAGCATCTCGAGCAGCGCGAACCCGCCGAGTTGCTTCACCCGCACCGCCCAGGGATAGAGGTAGGCGGCCTCCACGTCGAAGAGGACGAAGAGGAGGGCGATGATGTAGAAGCGGATGTTGAACTGCCCCCAGGCGTCGCCGGTGGGAATGATCCCGCATTCATAGGGGGTGGTCTTCTCGGGGGAGGGGCGATGGGGCCGCAGCACCCAGGCGAGAAGCAAGGTGATGATGACGAACGCAGTCCCTACGATCGCGAAGACCGCAACGTAGCCGTATTGGTTATCCATGCCGATTCGCGCCGCCCCCAGCAACCGGCTCCGCACTCCCTAGAGCCGGAGCCGCAGTCCTTATCCCTAATCATGTCGCCGCGGCGGACTGCTCCGCCGCGGGCTTCGGAAACACGCCCCAGTTCTTCCTCATTGGCCCCCGCGCGGGAACCAGGTGACTTGGCGCGTTTCTTCACAAACACTTTAGCGGCCTTCCCGTAGGCCGTCAACCCTTCTCGGAGCGCGTTACGAGGTCACCTGGCTTGACTCAGGCGGCCGAATCTCGCTATACTCGTCCCTACCCGCTTCGACTCTGCCCGCGGCCTAGCAGCAAGCAGAGGAGGGGTGTTGCGACCCGCGAGACTTGTCGAGCATTTCTCCAGAACCAGTAGGAAATCCTCTCGCCAGCCGGCGGGATAGTGAAAAACAGATCAGAGGAGGCGCCCGCCGATTCTCAGGCGTGGGGGCGGGCAGACGCGTGATGCCGGTCTACGAGTATGGATGTGTCAACTGTGGCCATCGTTTCGACCAGCGCCGGAAGGTGAGCGATCCTCCCGCCTCCAAGTGCCCGGAGTGTCGCGGGAAGGTGCGGCGGGTGTACCATCCCGTCGGGATCATCTTCAAGGGATCGGGGTTTCACGTCACCGATTACGGCAAGACCGGGGATCAGCCGAAAAAGGCGGAGAAGACTGAGAAGGCCCCTGCGACCGCGGCCGCGAAAGACGCCGACTGACCGGCGCCTCAGCGGGACTTGCCGACCGTTGCGACGAAGAGCTCTGTGAGCGCGGGGTCGAGGGCGGTGCCGGCCAGACGTTTCAACTCCTGCGCGGCCTCCTGGGGGGTGAGGCCG
>CAZUGW010000258.1:1084-5242 GCA_964620055.1 uncultured bacterium | reverse complement strand
GCACCCCCGGCGGCGACGCGCAGGACCAGTGGACCTTGCAGTTCTTTCTCAACTACGTGGACTTCGGGATGGACCTCCAGGAGGCGATTGACGCGCCGAACTTCCACAGCATGCACTTCCGCAACAGCTTCTACCCCCGCGACGTCCGCCCCGGCGTCATGGCCTGTGAAGGTCGCGTGCCGGAGCGCGTCCGCGCGGAACTGGAGTCCCGCGGCCACACCGTCGAGGTTCAGGGCGACTGGGTGAACGGCCAAGTCGTCGCGGTGCGCTTCGACCCGGAAACGGGGCTGATCTCGGGCGCGGCCTCGCCAAGAGGGGTGAGTTATTGCGTGGGGTGGTGACACATGCCGAGCGGCGGGGACAGGCACGTCCGAAAGACACGGACGAGCCAGTCCCCGCTCCTGTTCGCCTCGCCTCGTTTCCTCCGACCCGCTGCGGACGATTTGCCCCGTGGCAACGTCTAATCCATCGGCGCCCTCGGATTGACTCTCACCCGACGCAGGAAGGCGCACCTCGCTTGCGGAACCTGGGAGTAACGGCTGCTCTCTGAGCGACCTCTCGCGCGCAGGCCCCGGCGCCCTTGGGGGAAGGGAGGTAAGAGGATGAAGGCTCGGCTTCGCGTGCTGGTGTTTGTGACGCTGGGCGTGTTCGCGGTGATGGCGGCGGTCCAGGCCGCAGTCACGGAGCGGGTGAGCGTGCCGAGCCGGATTGTCTATGAGGAGGCGGATGGAGCCTCCTGCCTCCCCTCCGTGAGCGCCGACGGGCGGTACGTGACCTTCGCCTCGTCGGCCAGCAACCTGACCCCCAGCGACGGTCTAATTTGTGAGAACTTCGTGCGCGACCGGACCGCGCAGACGACGACGCGGGTCTGCGTCAACAGCGCAGGCACGGCGGGGGATGGTTACTCCGGGTGGCCCGAGCGCTCGCCCGTCAGCGCGGATGGGAGATGCGTAGCGTTCTCGTCCGACGCTCAGAACTTGGTGAACGGCGACACTAACCGGAATCGGGACGTGTTCGTGCGTGACGCGCAAGGAAAGGTGACGGAGCGCGTCAGCGTGACCAGCAGCGGCGCGCAGGGCAATGGCTACGCGCGGATGCCGGCCATCAGCGGGGATGGGAACTGCGTCGCCTTCGAGTCCGATGCCACCAATCTGGTGACCGGTGATACCAATGGGAAGTGGGATGTGTTCGTTCGAGACCGGCCGGCGGCGACGACGTCGCGCGTCAGCATCAGCGGGTCAGGAGCGCAGGCCAACGGTGACTCGACGCACGCCGCCCTCAGCGGCGATGGGCGGTACGTGGTGTTCGAGTCTACGGCCTCCAATCTGGTGAGCGGGGATACCAACGGCGCCGCCGACGTATTCCTCTACGACCGCCAGAGCCGAGCCGTGGAACGCATCAGCGTGAGTAGCTCGGGCGCCCAAGGCACTGGAGACTCCGATTACCCCGCGATCAACGCGGATGGGCGTTATGTCGTCTTCGAGTCCGACGCCGCCAGTCTTGTTGCCGGCGACACCAACGGCAAGCGGGATATCTTTCTGCGGGACAGGCAGACCGGGACCACGGAGCGCATCAGCCTGGGCCCTTCCGGGCAGAGCAATGGTCAGTCAGGGACGGCTTCGATCAGCGCCGACGGTCGACGCGTCGCCTTCGCCTCCGACGGTACGAATCTGGTGGCCGGGGACACGAACAACGCGACCGATGTCTTCGTGCGCGACCGCCAGGCCCTGACCACCGAGCGCGTCAGCGTGAGCTCCTACGGATGGCAAGCGAATGACGCCAATTACCAGCCGGCGATCAGTGCCGACGGCAACTGGGTGGTGTTCACCTCGGCGGCCTCGAATCTGTCGGGTGGGGACACGCTCGACGTTACGGACACCTTTGTCCGAGACTTGCAGGCCAGAACTACCGAGCGCGTCAGCGTCAGCCGACCGTATGTGGACTCCGAGGCCAACCACATCTCCGACTGCCCCACCATCAACGCCGACGGGCGCTATCTAGCATTCGAATCTATCGCCACCAATATGGTGACGGGAGATACCAACGGCAAGCAGGACGTCTTCTTGCGCGATCGTCTGCTCAAGCTCACCGAACGCGTCAGCATCGGCAGCAACTGGGAGCAGGCGAACGGGGAGAGCTGGTGGCCGGCGCTGAACGGCGACGGGCGGTACGTGGCCTTCTCCTCCTCCGCCTCCACGCTCGTGCCCGGGGACTATAACGGCCGCTGGGACATCTTCGTGCGGGATCGGCTGCTGGGGACAACGGAGCGGGGGAGCGTGGACGGCTCGGGCTATGAGGGAAACGGGGACTCCGCCGGGCCCGGGATCAGCCGCGACGGGCGCTATGTCGCCTTCGCCTCGGACGCCTCCAACTTCGTCTCCGGCGACACGAACAACCTGCGGGATATGTTCGTGCATGATCGGGTGCTCGGCACGACTACGCTGATCAGCAAGGGGCCCCTGGGCGAGGCGGCGGACGGCATTTCGGAGTGGCCTGTGTTCAGCGCCGATGGGCGGTATCTGGCCTTCCAGTCGGAGGCCACGAACCTCGTGCCGGGCGATACCAACGGGGTGCGCGACGTGTTCGTCTACGATTTGCTCCTGGGTGCGATGGAGGGGGCGAGCGTGAACGGCGCGGGGGAACAGGGGAACGGAGACTGCTGGTGGTTCCCCGCGTTGAGCGCGGACGGTCGGTATGTCGCCTACGAGTCCGACGCCTCGAACCTGGTGGCGGGCGATACCAACGGCAAGCGGGACGTGTTCGTCCGGGACCGGGTCACCGGGGTGACAGAGCGTGTGAGCCTGAACGACGCGGGCGAGCAGGGCGACGGCGATTCCTGGGGCCGGGTCGGGATGAGCGATGACGCGCGCTACGTGACCTTCGACTCGCACGCGACGAACTTCGCGCCCGGCGACACTAATGGCAAGCCGGACGTGTTCGTGCGCGACCGCGAGCTGGGCGTGACCGTGCGGGTGAGCGTCAGCAGTGCTGACGATCAAGGCATCAGCGCCTCGGACTACCCGGCGATGAGCGCGAACGGCCGGTGCGTGGCCTTCGAGTCGGAGGCCGCCAACCTGATCCCGATGGACCTAAACGGATGGTGGGACGTGTTCGTGCGCGACTTCCTGGCGCGGTTCCTGGACGTGCCGAGTTTCTTCTGGGCCTATGCCCAGATCGAGGCCTGCGCGAAGGCCGGGATCGTCGGCGGATATCCAGACGGCACGTACCGGCCGGCCGAGGAGGTGACGCGGGCCCAGATGGCGGTGTTCCTCGCCCGCGCCATGGCCGGCGGGGAGGCGAACGTCCCCGACCCGGGATGCAGCACGCCGCCGTTCCCGGACGTGGCCTGTGACTACTGGGCGAGAAAGCATATCCAGTACGTGCGCGACCACGGCGTGGCCTCCGGCTATCCGGACGGTTATCACCCCGGCGAGGTGGTGACTCGCGGGCAGATGGCGGTGTTCATGGCGCGCGCCATGGCCGGCGGGGAGGCGAACGTGCCCGATCCGGGGTGCACCGCTCCGGTCTTCCCCGATGTGGATTGCGCGTTCTGGGCGAGGAAGTACGTGCAGTACATCAAGGACGCGGGCGTGACCGGCGGCTACCCCGACGGGACCTATCGCCCCGACAACCATGTGACGCGGGACCAGATGGCGGTGTATCTCACCCGAGGTTTCGGCCTGCCGGCAGCAAGCGGGCCGGAGATCAGCGTGGAGAGTTGGATTCCGGCCGAGCCGCCCGCGCCGGCCCCTTCAGCCAGCGGCAGACCGAGTCCCCGCAACTGCTGTCACCATTAGCAGTCCGGCTCTCCTCCGCCATACTCTCCTCCCAATCGCGCCGCGAAAGCGCCATGAAGATCAGGCACGATGCGGTTTGCATACAGTTCGGCGCGGATCGGACACCCCCTGGAGGCGCGGGGTACTATGGTGATGGGCGAGGGGGCGAAACCGCGTGCATTCCTGTTTGTCTAACGCGACGGAGGTAAGCACGATGCAGAGCGGCTATCACGAGCACTTCGGGTCTGCCTCAGGCAGACGAAGCGGCCTCTCTCTGGCGGCGCTGTTGGTCCTGAGCGCGGTCCTCGGCGGGTTGGTGGCGGTGGGAATCTATACCGCCTTTCGCTCCGAGCCGGTGGGGGCCGCGTCGCCCGCCTCCTCC
>CAZUGW010000258.1:0-1074 GCA_964620055.1 uncultured bacterium | reverse complement strand
CAGCGCGACGCGCAGGTCGCGGAGTTGCAGCAGAAGCTGGCGGACTTGCAGGAGGGCTTCACCGCGGTGGCCGACGCGGTCAGTCCGGCGGTGGTCAACATCAATACCGAGCAGGAGATCAGGCGGCGGGTGTATGGCCTCGACTGGAACTTCGACCCGTTCTCCGGCGAGTCGCCCGTCCGCCCGTATACCCAGGTCCAGAAGCTGACCAGCCTGGGCTCGGGCGTGATCACCTCCTCCGACGGATTCATCGTCACCAACGCGCACGTCATCAGCGGGGCCACGACCATTAAGGTGACGCTATCCGGCGGAAAGAGCTATCCCGCGCACGTCGTCTTGGCGCCGCAGTCCCTGCTGAACCGCGACCTGGCGATGATCAAGATTGATGCCGACAAGGACCTCCCGGCGGCGCGATTCGGGAACGCCGACAAGGTGAAGGTGGGCGCGTGGGCCATCGCTATCGGCAGCCCGTTCGGGTTCAACGAGACGGTGACGGTGGGCGTGATCAGCGCCATCGGCCGCGTCCTGCGCGGTGAGGAGGGGCGCGAGGAGTACCGCGACCTGATCCAGACCGACGCCTCCATCAACCCCGGCAACAGCGGCGGGCCGCTGGTGAACCTCGCGGGCGAGGTGATCGGAATCAACCAGGCCATCTACTCCCCCAGCGGCGGCAACGTCGGCATCGGGTTCGCGATTCCGATCAACGCCGCGACCAAGGACGCGGTCAGCGGCGCGATGGAGAAGGCGAGGGGGAGGAGGGTGTAGGGGGGATCGAAGAGGCGAAGAGTCGAGGAGGCTAAGAGGCAATTATATACAGGTAATGTGCCACGTGGCACATTTTGACTTGTTTTCGGATCAGGATATGTCTGGGAGGGACGAGGTTGGGATTGAGGGGCCAAGTACCGCGCCGGTGGTGCTAGCGGGGCGGGATGGGAAACTCGCTGGAAAAGGGTGGGAAAAGGGTGGAGATCACCATCAGAAAATCGCTCCTAGCCTGTTCACATGCGTCCTAGAGGATTTCGTCACCAGATTTCCGCGTTCCCATTGCCCGCCCTCTCCGCATCGAGGAGGGGG
>CAZUGW010000257.1:3387-5244 GCA_964620055.1 uncultured bacterium | reverse complement strand
TCATGGACTACGCCGATTACTGGACCGCCCCGCGCCGGGAATCCGTCCGCGCCTTCCTCAACTCCGTGGACTACGGCGCGGACGGCAAGCCGTTGGTGAGGGCCGTCCGCACCTATGGCCTCACGGTAATCGAGTTCTCGACCTCCTGCCTGCCCAAGATCCGTTCCGAGAGGTGGGGTGAGGCTAATCGGGGGCTGCTCTCCTACAAGTACGAGACCTTGGCGGATCAAGCGCGCGCGGCGGCAGGCGGGGCGCACCTAGACGGGGTGTACTTCGACTCCGTTACCGACTGGGCAGACGTCTCCGCCGAAGACACGCGGCGCGAGCACTTTCCGTTCTCGGACTTCCCGCTGACTTTCAGCTACGCCACAGGCAAGCCGGTGATCTCCGGCCTCTCGGCCATGGCGCAGTACATGCAGTTCATCAAGTCGAAGGGCCTCGTGACTATGGCGAACTCGGATCCCGAGTACGCCGCCTACGCGGCGCCCTATCTCGACCTGATCGGGGCCGGCGAGTTCTTCGATGACGAGGGCGACGAGACGTTCAGCCATGACCGCGCCGTCGCCTACCATAAGAGCGTGAGCTTTGGCAACACGGGGATGCTGGAGATCCCGCCGGAGGAGGCGGAGAAGCGCTTCCGGCTGCTGCTCTTCTACCACCTCCACCCCGGCATCTTCGCCGACGACCCCGCCGTCCTCGCGGCGAAGAGCCTCGGGGGGAGTGACTTCGCCACCCTCGAGGCGGTGCGTCCCATCTACCAGCGCTACGTGCCGCTGATGCGGGCGATGGGCGCGGCCGGGTGGGAGCCGGCGCCGTGGGCGAGGGCGGACGATCCGGCCGTGTGGGTGGAGCGGTATGGACCCGGCGCCGACGGTGTGGCCTATTTCGCTGTCCGCAACTCCGGAGACGGCGCGCGGAAGATCACGCTCACCGTGGAGCCGGAGGGCTTCGGCCGCCCGGCGCGCGCCATCACCACGGCGACGGAGGCGTTGCGCGGCCAAGACCTCCCGGTGACAAAGGACGGGAAGACTTTGTCGTTGTCCCTGGAGGCGCCGGCCCACGACACGGCGGTGGTGAGGATGAACTTCGGACCGTAACATCATGTCGGCTACCCACGCGGTGGGGGCTGAGCGGACCATTCGACTGGATAGGGGGAGGCTCTTACCATGACAGACGCCTGCAACCGGCTGGAGATTCCGTCGGTAGAGGAAGTGAAGCAGGCCTACGCCGGCCTCGGCGCGTTCGATTACGTCGTCCCCGGCGGCGGGCACGGCGCGGCCGCGGTAGGCCGCGCGCTGCTCGAGGCCGGCTATACGGTGGCCGGCGTCGCTAACCCCGTTGACGAGGGCGGCCACTCCGCGAAGATCCGTTGGGAGTTGTTGCGGCGCTTCGGGTACTGGACCATCATCCCCGGCGATACCATGAACCTGCTCGGCGGAGGCTTCGCCGATGAAGCCATCTACGCCGCCACCAACAGCCGCTTGCCGAAGGACGTCGGCGACAAGCCGGCGAGTCAAGTCTTCGGCGAGGCCGTGGACAAGGTGATCGCGGCGCGGTCGGACTCCGACCGACCGGCGCTGGAGAGTTTCCGAGAATTCGTGGTGGCGATGGGAGACTGCGCGCAGCGCGAGCTGGTGGAGCCGGGCCTTGCCCCTCTCTCCGGCGCGAGCTTCCAGAACGTCCTGCACGCCGCGGTGATGGTTCACACCGGGGCCTATCGCGAGGGAATCCCGGCCCTGGATCAGGACCGCTATCTCATTGGCTCCCATCTGCTGGAGCGCGCCATGCAGGGCCACCCGCGCGGCACGGTGCTCCCGATGACGTTCGACAAGGTGACCCTGGTGACGAAGCATGCCG
>CAZUGW010000257.1:0-3377 GCA_964620055.1 uncultured bacterium | reverse complement strand
CCAAGGGAGGTGGGGAGAACGGGCTGGAGTACGGCGACCTCGTGCCCAACGCGATGCTGCCCGCCGCCGCGCCGGAGTCGCCTGAGCAGGAGGCGAAGAAGCTGGCCGCGGCGCGCGTGGTGGACTGGTACGCGGCCGAGGTGGAGCACGGGCCCCTCACTGAATCCTTCAACAATGATTGGGTGTTCACGGAGACCCGCCCGCTGCGGCCGCGCATCAACCCGCGGCTGATGGAGGTGATGCGCGGGCTGAAGCCGGGCGGGGCGCTGGTGATCCCGCCGGGAAACTCTCACGAGAGCACGTATCCCTTCTTCTTGATGGACGGCGTGTTCGAGGAACTGCGGGCGGCAAAGGGACGGGGCGTGCGCGTGATCGTCGTCTGCAATCCCGTGAACCTGCTGCTCACTGCGGGATACACCGTCTCCGACTACCTGCAGTCCATCGCGCAGGCCCTCCGGCAGGCGACGGGAGGAAGGGAAGTCGCCATTGAAGAAGTAGTGGACAGAGTGGTGGTGAACGATCCCTCCGGCGCGCCCGAGAGCGTGCAGCGGATGATGCGCGGCGAGGGCATCCCGCCGGAGGTGAAGCAGGAGCTCCTGCACCGCACTCCGACCGGCCCGGTGGTCGCCAGGCCGGAGGAGATCGCGGCGCTCGAGGCGCGAGGGGTAGAGGTAGTGCAGAAGGCGATGCTGGAAGTGCAGCGAGTCTCCATCCGCGGGATCGAGACAGAGGCGGTCTCGTACGAGGCCGGCAAGCTGATGGAGACGCTGCGGTAGCGTCCTGACATTCAGGTCTGCACGGGGAAGCATTGCCGCGGGGTTCCGCGGCATTCGCGCGTCTGCAGGTCGGGCGACAGCGGCGGCGGAATATCAGCATACAGTTGAGTGAGGGAGGCGAGAGCAGTGAAGCGTGTCATCCGAGGCGGAATGGTAATCACCCCGTTGGACGTCTTCGCGGAGGGGGACGTTCTCATCGAAGACGGCAGGATCGTCGGCGTCGGGCCCGGGATTGCCTGTGGCGAGAAGTGCGAAACCATAGACGCGGCCGGGCTGATCGTCGCCCCGGGCCTCGTGGACATCCACGTCCATGGCAGCGCGGGTCACGACACCATGGACGGGACGCGGGAGGCCATCGCGGGAATGGCGCAGTTCTTCGCGACCCGCGGCGTCACGTCCTTCTGCCCCACCAGCATGACCATGGGCGGCGCGGAGATCATGCAGGCCGTGCGCGCGGTGAAAGACTGCATGGACCAACCCGTGAAAGGCGCGCAGCCCCTCGGCGTCCACCTGGAGGGGCCGTACATTGACACCAAGATGAAGGGCGCCCAGCCCGCGCAATACGTGCGCCCCGCCAGCGTCGCGGAGTATCAGGAGTTCTTCGCGCTCGGCAACATCCGCATGATCAGCGTCGCACCGGAGGTCGAGGCGAATCGGGAGCTGATCGGCTTCGCGCGCAGCCGCGGCGCGGCCGTGGCGGTGGGCCACTCCTCCGCGAACTACGAGCAGGTGGCCGAGGCCGTGAAGCTCGGCGTCAACCAGTCCACTCACACCTTCAACCAGATGGCGGGCCTGCACCACCGCAAGCCCGGCACGGTGGGCGCGGCCCTGCTCCTGGACGAGATCTATGCCCAGTTCATCGCCGACGGCATCCACCTGCATCCCGCCATCGTGGACATGATCGTGCGCCTCAAGAGCCCGAAGAAGGCCGTACTCATCACCGACGCCATCCGCGGCGCGGGCATGCCGGACGGCGACTACGAGCTGGGCGGGCAGGCCATCGTGGTGAAGGACGGAGCGGTGCGACTGGCGGACGGCACGCTGGCGGGAAGCTGCCTCACCATGGACGCCGGGGTGCGCAACCTCGTCGCGTTCGCCGGAGTCTGCGCCTGCGAGGCCATTGAAATGGCGACGCTGACACCGGCGCGCTCCATCGGCGTGTCCGACCGCAAGGGCAGCCTGGAGCGGGGCAAGGACGCCGATGTCGTACTGCTCGACGAGGACCTGAACGTCGTGAGCACCATCGTCCTGGGCGAAGTAGTCTATCGCGCTGAAAGGTGACCGTGAGCGCGCTCCGCGGCAGAGCCCTCGTCGGCCAATCCGGCGGCCCCACGGCCGTGATCAACTCCAGCCTGTGTGGCGTGATTCAGGAGGCGAGGCGCCATCAGGAGATCGAGGGGATCTACGGCGCGCGTCACGGCGTGGTCGGCCTCCTGAACGAAGACCTGCTCGACTTGGCGCAGGAGGACCCGGCCGAGATTGACCTCCTCCGCAGTACGCCGGGCGCGGCCCTGGGCTCGTGCCGCCACCGCTTGCCACAACCGGGCGCGGAGGAAGGGGAGCGCGAACTCCGGCGGATCCTCGACGTGCTCGCCGCCCACGATGCCCGCTATCTCTTCTACGCGGGCGGCAATGACTCCATGGACACCCTGAGCAAGGTGCTGGCCTACGCCGCGGCGCAGGGCTACGAACTGCGCGGCCTCGGCGTCCCCAAGACCGTGGACAACGACCTGCCGGGCACGGACCACTGCCCCGGCTACGGCAGCGTCGCCAAGCACCTCGCCGCCATCGCCATGGGGGTGGGGCTGGATATGCAGGCGATGCGGCTCTCCGACCCCGTGGTGGTGATGGAGATCCAGGGCCGTCACTCCGGCTGGATGACCGCCTCCACGGCCCTGGCGCGCCGGCAGGAGGGGGATGCGCCCAACCTCATCTACCTCCCGGAGGTACCCTGGAACCGGGAACGGTTCCTCGCGGACGTGCGGGCGTGTCACAGCCGGTACGGCTGGTGCTTCGTCTCCGCCTCCACCGCCCTCAAGGACGAGCAGGGACAGCCGCTTGGCGCGCCGACCGGCCCGTTCGCGCGCGATGCCTTCGGACACCTCCAACTGAGCGGCGTGGGCACCGCGCTTTGCGATCTGATTAAGCAGGAGTTGAAGCTGAAGACCCGCCTGGTCCGGCTCGGCCCGGCCGAGCGGGTGGCGATGCACTTCGGCTCTCTCACCGACCGGGACGAGGCCTTCACGCTGGGTCAGTTCGCCGTCCGCGCCGCCCTGGAGGGCGAGTCCGGGAAGATGGCCAGCCTCCAGCGCCTCATCGACTCGCCCTATCACTGCGATCCCGCGCTGGTGGACCTGAGCGTGGTGGCCAACGCGGAGAAGCTTATCCCGCGGGACTGGATCACCGCGGCCGGCAACGACGTCACCGAGGAGTTCCTCACCTACGCTCGGCCCCTGATCCAGGGAGAGGTCCCGACGGAGATTGAGGGAGGCTTGCCGCGGTACGCGCGGTTGAAAGGGGTGGCGGTGGAGCGGAAGCTGTCGGCCTGGGAGCAGTGAGAATGCGGAGGCGCCGAGTCATCATCGGCATCTGCGCGGTGCT
>CAZUGW010000256.1:0-5282 GCA_964620055.1 uncultured bacterium | reverse complement strand
ACTCGCCGATCTCCGCGGGGCCGCCGACATACACCTTGTGTCCGCCGCGCTGCCAGAGCAGGAACTTCACCGCGCGCTCGACGTACTTGAGGTTAGCCTCGGCCTTCGGATGCTCTCTCGGGAGCACGTGGGTCTGGTAGAGCGAGCGCGTGCCATCGGCCTGTTCGATGCCGAGGGTAACGGAGACGGGGCTGCCGGAGGCCTCCACGTCCGCCAGAAACGCGTGGTTGCACAGCACCGCGGGTCTGAAGTTGTCATCGAGTGGAGGCTTAACTCCCGGCTTGACAGCGCAACTCTCGCAATTCATCGTGATTCACCGCCTCATGGTGGGATAGCAGGGGTGACTTCTGCGGCCGGGGGGAGAGGTCCTTCGCCGCGCGGCAGGGATGATAGGAGCGAAAAAGGAAGGACAAAACGGTCGGAAGACGCGTCTAATGGAAAGGACAGACCGATGATCGCACTGCGCTTGCGGGATTGGCGACGGTATCAGGGATTGGCCGAGCTGCGAGAGGCGTTTGAGTTCCTGGAGCGGCATGCTGACGGAGCCGAGTTGGCGGACGGGCGGCATGAGATCGCCGGAGATCGGGTCTATGCGCTGATGATTACGCACCAGCCCAAGCCGGCGACGGAGTGCCGGTTCGAGACACATGCGCGGTACGCGGACGTGGTGTACCTGGCGGCGGGATCGGAGATGATCGGCTACGCGCCGGCGGAGACGCTGGCGCCGGCGGGCGAGTATGACGGCGAGAAGGACCTGGCCTTCTACCGACAGCCGGAGTTCTTCACGCCGGTGCTGCTGAAGGCCGGGATGGTGACGGTGTTCTACCCGGAGGATGGTCACATGCCGGGGTGCATCTACGAGCGGGAGGAGGTGGTGAAGAAGATCGTTGTGAAGGTGAAGGTCGCGTAGAGGCCGGGAGCGCGACGCGCTCCGGCCGTGAGTCGCTCGCCGAGGCACAGGTCCAGGGGGATCGGGCAGTTCTGCGAGGAGACACGAGGATGAGAAGATGCAAAGGATTCACCCTGTTAGAACTGCTGGTGGTAGTGGTCGTCATCGGGCTTCTGTCCATGCTGCTGTTCCCCGTGTTCGCGCGCGCCCGCCAGGCCTCGCGCGATGACAAGTGCCTGGTTAACGTGAAGGCCATCGCCGCCGCGATCCAGATGTACGCGGCCGACTACGGCGCGCTGTTCCCGAGCGAGCATGACGAACGCGTCCTGGACTACTTCAGCAGTGGACCAGGCCGTGGCTACCCCACGACTAGCTGTAGCCGGGCCCCGCTGGCGAATCCCTATCTCAGAGCGGCGGTGCTGCTCAGCAGCTATCTGCCGGACCGCGCGGTCTGGCAGTGCCCCAGCGCGAAGGTGATGACGCAGGCCGCGTGGATCGTCCCGCCTGGACCGAATGGCGACTGGCTGCAGGGATACATTGACCACGAGGGAGACTGGGGGGCGATGGCAAGCGGGGGCGGAGCAGGGGTGTCCCCCGCGATTGGCCCGTGCGCTCAGGCCTTCCCTACCGGCTGGGGTGGCGCGGTCACAGACTCATTCGTGCAAGGCGGGGGCGTCGGCTTGGTGATAGCCAGCTATCCAGGTCCCCAGGGCGGGGCCTTCGCCGCCGCCATCCAGGTCAACAGTAACTTAGTGGAACTAACCCGTTCCGAGGTGAGTCAGCCAGGTCGGTACATCTCCTGCGGCGACTGCGGGAAGCACCTCGATATCTGGGACGCGCAGAGCATCGCCCTGCCGGACACCTGCGGAGCGAACTACTGTGGCGGCAGCAGTTGCCCCAGCGTCTGCGCCTACGCGGATTGGACGAACTGCCCCTGGTCCCAGCCTTGCGGGGCGCCCGCCGAGGTAAACCAGCAGTTGCTCACAGACAGCGAGTATCGTGAGGGATTCACGCGCCACCACGGCGGGTCCAACGTCGGGTTCCTGGACGGTCATGCCAAGTGGTGTGCGGCGGACCAATTGCTGACGCGCACCCCGCCGTTCCCGAAACCGATCTTCGAGGGTCTCTGCTCCTGTTGGATTGGCAACGGAGTGAGGTGATCGCGCGCACGGCGGGCGGGCCTCAGAAGAGGCCTGCCCGCCGCATCTTGCAGAGGACGCCAATGTGCGTGAGGAGGGAGCTGATGCGAAGTCGTACCGGTTTCACCTTGATCGAGTTGCTGATCGTGATCGCGATCATCGGCGTTCTAGCAGCGATGCTGCTGCCGGTGCTCGCGCGGACGCGCGAGTCCGGCGCGGACTTCTCGTGCGCCGCCAACGCGAAGGCGATCACCGCCGCGATCCGGATCTACGTGGCGGACTATGGAGCGTACTTCCCGTGCGAGCATAACCGAGAGGTGATTGACTACTTCAACACCGCACCCGGGGGAGGGACCCCCAGAACCTGGCCGGATGTCTGCAACCGGACCCCGCAGGCCAACCCGTATCTCAGGCCCGCGGTGATCCTGAGCAGATACCTGAAGAACCGCGACGTGTGGAAGTGCCCGGGCGCGAAGATCATGACCAGGGCCTCCTTCATCGTCCCGGCCGGCCGCGATGGATACTGGCTGAATGGCTACATTGACAACCAAGGTCACTGGGGTCACGGCGCCGACATCGGCCCCTGCTACCTCGCCTGGCCCCCCGGTTGGGGCGGCGCCATAACCGACTCCTTCCGGCAGGGGTCGGGCCAGGTCAAGTGGATCGCCTCCCCGACCGGACCGCGCCCCACGGGGTTCATGCAAGGGATCGCGGTGAACCGCAACCTCACGGACCTCCGTCCCTCCCAGGTGAGCCGGCCGAGCCGGTACGTGGCCCTGGGCGACTGCGGCCGCAGCCTGGAGGTGTGGGACAGCAACGGCCTGGCTTTCCCCGACACCTGCGCCGCCAACTTCTGCGGGGGCACGAGTTGCTTCGGCGTCTGCGCAGGTAAGGCGGACTGGGTGAATTGCCCCCAGACCAAGGGCTGCGGGTTGACGAGCAGCGTGCTCACGAAGTTCTTCTCCGACCCACTCTACCGCCGACGGTACACGCGGCACAGCGGCGGCTCCTACCTGGGGTTCCTGGACGGGCATGTCCAGTGGTTCGCGGCGGACACCATCATCTCGCGGAGCCGCCCGTTCGCGAACCCGTATTTCGAGGGAGGCCTGTGTTCGTGCTGGCCGGGGAATGGCGTGAAGAGCTGAGAGCGCGCCATGGGCGTAAGAGGGATGGGGCTGGAGCGGGGCTTCAGCCCTATCCTGTTACGTTGGGAGTGATGCCATGTGCACGCTGAACCACTGGGCGCGACGCCACTGACGAGCGGCGCGTGACAACCATTCACGCCGCCGCGCGATTCGCCGGCTCGGGGGCCTTCTCGTGGAGGCGGAAGCTCGCCGGGTCCACGCGCGACGCGAGGCGCTCTAGCCCGAGTTGCGCGAGCACCGCGAGCAGTTCCGCCTCGTGGTGGGCCTTCACCTCTAGCAACTTGCGCCATCCCTCCTCCCGCGTCAGCAGCCCGTGGCGGATCTGATTGCTGAGGTGGGCGTCCACCTCGCTCGCCCCCACGGAGCGCTGGGACATGTACTCCCGCAGGATGTGCAACTGGCAGTCTGCATGCCAATCGCTGGGCAGCGCCTCCGGCACAGCCCAGGAGGTGTGCGCGCGCAGGGTGGAGATGATCTCCGTGCGGTCCCAACGACAGTAATCGAAGTAGTGCACCGGGCGGACGCGGGGATAGCGCCATCGCAGATAGCGAGTATCCGGCCGGAGGGAGAGATAGCCGTAGATGCAGGTTGGGGCGAACTGCAAGAAGGCCCGGCGGAAGCTCCGGTCCGCGCGGTAGCGTCGCCACAGACGCCGCCCGAGGTAGCCAAGACCTCGCGGCTTGGTGCTGTCCCCGTGCGGGGTAGGCGCGCGCATAAACGGGGGCACCTCCAGCGGGCAGTCGGACCAGATCACCAACGGGATGCCCCGCTCGTTAGCCAGTCGTGCGCCCAGCAGGTTCATGTGCTTGCAGGCGGCGCAGGAGGCGGCCGCCACCACCAGTTCCTCGGAATCGAGCCAGGCCTCGAACATCGCCACGAACGAGTCCACGTGTGTCCGCCCGGGGAGGGAGACGAAGTGGTGCTTCACGTCGAGCGCGCGGCAGATGTTCCGCGCGTTCTCCAGGGAGAACTCGCTCATCGCATCGTGGGTATAGGTGAAGGCCTCCACGCGGGCTCCGAACTCGCGCTGCAACTGCACCGCGACGTAGGAGCTGTCCTTGCCTCCGCTGATCCCCACCAGGCAATCGGCCGGCGCCCTCGGGTTCCGATAGCGCTGGAGTAACTCATGGAGCCGCGCCGCGCCGCGCGGCGCGTATCGCGGGAAACCGCTCTGACACCAGGCGCACTCCCCCGCGGGGTTGAAGTTGCTGTCAGGCAGCGACGCCGGGAGGAGGCAACGCGAGCATCTCACTTGGCTGTCCACGTGGTCCATAACCCCAGCTTCCGGCTCTAGCGCATTACTCGTCACGCGAACGCACCCCAACCGCGGCCTACCGTGCATCGTCTCCTGCGCATGATAGCGTATCTGTCGGGGAACTCCCGGGGAGGCGACCGCGCGGATGTCCCCAGAAGACGACACAGCAACCCGAACACGACAAGTCCGATAGGATAAGCGGGTCTGTCGTCCGTGCGGCTCTCGGCGAGGCGGACACGCGCGCGGGGCGCGGCTAACGCCGCGCCCCCGGGTGAACGGCAAGCGATCCTGGAGGGTCGCCCTACTTTATCTGCGCCACTTCTCGCACGCAGGCCGGCAGGGAGCCGCCGGCGAGGTGCGCGCGCACGCACTCGCAGCACATGCCGTGGCGCTCGCAGTCCGTAGCGGTGCACTTGCAGTTCTGCTCGTTCATCTCTTTGTTCGGGCACGAGTTCGCAGGCATCGTCATCTCCCTATGAAGCAAGTTTCCTTATTCTCGCCCGCGGCGGAGCGCGGGGGTGCTACCGGGTCGGTCAGGCGTTCTTCATCTCCGCGACCTCGCTCAGGCAGGCCGGGAGACAGTTCGCGGCGAGACTCTCGCGCAGACACTCACAGCAGACCCCGTGGCGCTCGCAGTCCGTACTTGGACAGGAGCAGGTCTGCTCATTCGCCGCCTTGCTCGGGCACGCTTTCGCCGGCATCGTCAACTCCTTCCGCCGCTCGGCCCTCACCCCTCCTGCCTCGAGGCCATCAGACACTACGCCACAGGGCCAGAGATTCCTACCGCTCTCCTTCGTACCGCGCCAGCCTCCGCAAGGCCTCCAGCTTCTCCCGGTCCGCGAGCTTCGCGCGAT
>CAZUGW010000255.1:254-5309 GCA_964620055.1 uncultured bacterium | reverse complement strand
GGGAGGGCGCACTGCGTTTCGTTGTTACGCGATCGGGGTGCCAGAACGTTGTTCCGCCCGGTGTCTCGCCGATTTCGGCACTCCCGTGCCGAAAGAATCCAACCGCCCTCGCCCGCCGCTAAGGCCCCTCGCCAGGCCCTCTCTTCACCGGCTGGTGCGGCCCGGTCCTCTCCACCAGGACGGTGAGCAGGTCGGGACAGCCCGCCAGCCTCAACACCACGGCGGCGGCGTAGACGCACAGCATCAGCACGAAGGGCCCGTAGGCCAGCAGCAGCGAGACCAAGAGAAGACGATTGCCCATAGCAGTACTCCCCGGGGCCGCTCGGCGCGGCCCCTACGCATCCCTCGCACTATACTCCTCGCGCGCTTCAGTTTCAACCCCTGCGCGACTGGTAACAATGCGACAGCAGGAGGTTGCCTCCTGCCGAGGTATTCCCACTGCTGGGAGTGTTGCGAATGGACCTTGCCACTTACTCACGTGAAGCCGAGAGCTTCATCTCCGCGCTGGTGGGCGAGTACTATCGCCACGAGGCCGGGTTGAAGGAGGAGTTGGAGATCAGCCCGATCTATGCGCGGCATGTCGGCCTGTTCGCGCCCGAGGTGGTGCGCGACTTGCTCTCCTGCCGCGAGGAGCGCGAGTGCCGCTACCTCGCCGAGTTCGCCACCTCCGGCCTGATCGAGAACTCGCTGCGCGAGCTGACCGAGGAGATCATGAACGCGGAGGCGCGCGCCTCGGTGGAGTGGGAGGGGCGCCAGGTCCCTTACCGCCAGGCCTCCATCCTCATCGCCAACGAGCCCGACCCCGTCCGCCGCCATGACCTGGAGCAGCGGACGGTGGCGGAGACCGCGAAGCTTAACCCCCAGCGCGAGCGCCGCCTCCGCCGCGCCCACCAACTCGCCCGCGAGCTGGGTTTCAGCGACTATGTGGCGATGTGCGAAAGCCTCAGCGTCCTGAACCTCGACTGGCTTGCGCCCGCGATGACGAAGTTGCTCGCTCGCACCCAAGAGCGGCACATCGCGGCCATGACCGGTCGCCTCGACGCGGCGGCGATCCCGAGATCGGAGGCCACCACCGCCGACTGGGGCTTTCTGCGCCGCGCCCACCAGTTCGATCACCTGTTCCCGAAGGACGAACTCATCCCCGCGCTCAAGCGCACGCTCGGCGGACTGGGGATTGACCTCGACGCGCAGGAGAATCTGCACGTGGATGTCGAGGAGCGGCCCCTCAAGTCCCCCCGCGCCTTCTGCGCCCCTATCCGAGTGCCGGAGGAGGTGTGGCTGGTCACCCGCCCGCACGGGGGGCATGATGACTACGACGCCGCGCTCCACGAGGCCGGCCACGCGGTGCACTACACCCACGTCAATGCCGACCTCCCGGTGGCCTACCGCCACCTGGGCGACAACTCCGTCACCGAGGCCTATGCGTTCCTGTTCGGGAACCTGGAGAAGAATCCGGTCTGGCTGCGGGAGGTGATGGGCGCGACAGAGGTGGAGGAGTACCTGGCGCTGACGGGCTTCACCGCGGTCTACATGCTGCGGCGCTACGCCGCCAAGCTGCACTTCGAGTTGGAATTGCACCGCGCCCCCGATCCCGGGGCGATGGGGGCGCGCTACTCCCAGGTGCTGGGCGAGGCGGTGCAAGTGCGCGTCTGGCCGGAGAACTCCCTGTCCGATCTCGACGACGGGTTCTACTGCGCGTGTTATCTGCGCGCGTGGATCCTCGAGGTGCAGCTTCGCCAGACCCTCCTCAAGCAATTCGGAGAGCGCTGGTTCGCAAGCCGCGACGCGGGGGCCTATCTCCGCGAGCTGTGGGCCTTGGGCCAGCAGCTCCCCGCACACGAACTCGCGCAACGGCTGGGTTACACGGGATTGGACGTGGAATACCTGATCCAGGAACTGCTCGGGGCGGCGGCGTAGTCCAGTGGCGTCCAGACGTTGCCGTCAGGAAAGGAGAGACCCATGTTGTCCGGTACGATGTCGCGCTGGTTCGTGGGCGTGCTCACTGCTTCATTCATGCTGCTTCTGGGATCGGGGGCGGGATTCGCCGCCGACGACCGCTTGACGGTCACCCAGGATGAGAGCGCGATGGAGCGCACCATCGAGAGTTACCTGACCACCGTTCACAAGCTCACGATTACGGAGAAGACGGAGGCCGGGGACGACCTAACTTTGAACGTGCCGTTCAAGGGCGACCCGATGCCGTCGTTCAGGATCGTCATTGACACCCAGGCGGCGAATCGGGACAAGGACACGAATCAGATCCTCGAGCGCACCATCCTCACCAACCTCTACACCACGATAAAGGTCCCGCAGGAGCGTCGCGCGGCCGTGTTGGAGGTGCTCAATGACTTCAACCGCAAGAAGATCTTCGCCTGCGCCTATATAGACACGGACGGGGAGATCGTCTGCGGCTGGAACCTCAATGTGCTGGAGGTGGGGCTGCCCACAGAGTACGTCTACGACGCCGTGGTGCGAGTACAGAAGATCTGGACAGAAGCCTACCCCGACGTGTCGAAGGCGCTGTCGTGATGGGGCGGACGCGGAGGACGTGATCCAGGAACTGGTGGGCACGACCTTGTCGCCCTTTCCTCCCAACCGCGCTCGCCTGCGACATCGCATGGCACCGGCGCGGTGTTGGCGCGCCGAGAGGCGAGCACACTCCTGTCAGGTGGACCAGTCCAAGCAGCATGACGGTGTCACCACGGGAGAGTGAGATGAGCATCTTTGCCTGGATCATCGTGGGGTTGATCGCAGGTTTCCTGGCCAGATGGGTGCTGCCCGGCGAAGAGCCGGGGCCGCGTGGGATCTTCGGGGACCTACTCGCGGGGATCATCGGCGCGATCGTGGGCGGGTGGGTCTTCGGACTCCTCGGCCTGGGAGGGGTGACGGGGATCAACGTCGGCAGCATCCTGATCGCGTTCGTGGGCGCGGTGATCTTCCTGACCATCTGGCGCGCGTTCAGCAAGGGTGGGCGGTACGGAGCGCGGCCGGTGTAGATTTGTACGACCTCGCAGCAGGACCATCGTTCCCGGGGGCAGGAGGCGACTCCTGCCCCTCTTCGCGTGGGCGGCGCGGCTCGTTCCGTCTCCTGCCCGAGTGCCCAGCAAAGTGAAAGGGCGAGGCGTTCTGGGCCGAGGTGAATGAGACGGTCCGCAAGGCGCGCGAGAAGCCGAAGCCGTAGGAATAACAAATCACAGATTACAGATTACAGATGAACGGCCTGAGCTTGTGCGAGGGAAGGTCTCGTCCGGGACCGGAATCGCAGATTACAGATCACAGATCACAAAACACGGATAGCGGCCCACCTGTTGCAGATTGCTGATGGAGAACCAGCGCGTGGCGCAGGTGTTGTCGAGTTCGCGTTTCCGGTCCCGGTCAGGTACTGTAATCTGTGATCTGTAATCTGTGATTCCGAGCCGTTAGGCTCGGCCCCTCACGCCACCTCCTCCGCCTCCTCCGCCGTCTCCTCCTCCGGTGGCGCGGCCCGCACATACGTCGGATCATCCACCACGTCCCGCAGCTTCATGCCGAGTAAGCGGCTGACGCCGGCTTCTTCCATGGTGACGCCGTAGAGGGTGTCGGTGGCCTCCATCGTTCCCTTGTTGTGGGTAATGATGATGAACTGGGAGTCGCGGGCGAATTCGCGGAGGAGGTCGCCGTAGCGGCCGACGTTAGAGTCGTCGAGGGGCGCGTCCACTTCGTCGAGAATGACGAAGGGGGACGGCTTGACTTTGAGCATCGCGAAGAGGATGGCGGAGGCGGTGAGGGCGCGCTCGCCCCCGGAGAGTTGGAGGAGGTCGCGGGTCTTCTTTCCGGGCACGGTGACGGTGACGTCCACGCCCGCTTCGAGCACTTTCTCTTTGTCGGTGAGCACGAGTTCCGCGTGGCCGCCGTCGAAGAGGCGGGTGAAGAAGGTCTGGAACTCTTTGTTGAGTTGGTCGAAGGCGGAAAGGAAGCGCGACGTCGCCTCGTTCTCGATCTCGAGGATGGTCTGCTCCAGGTCCTCGCGGGCCTTGTCGAGGTCCTCCCGCTGGGTGGTCAGGAACTCCATCCGCTCCTTGACCCGCTCGTACTCCTCCACGGCGCCGAGGTTCACTTCGCCGAGCGCGTCAATCTGGGCCTGCAAGCCCTTCACTTTCTCGCGGGCGGCGGTGCGGGATTCGATGGGCCCGGCGCGGCGCTCGGCCTCCTCCAGGGTGAGGCGGAACTCGTCGGCGAGGGTGCGTTCAGTGAAGCTCAGCTCGCTGTCCAGTTGGGTGGTGCGAAGCTGGGTGCGATGCAGGCGCTCCTGCATCCCCTCGACTTCCTGGCGCGCGGTGGCGTCGGCCTCGCGATTGGCGGCGAGTTGGTCGAGCAATTCCTGGCGCTGGGCGCGGCTCTTCTCGGCCTCCTGCTCGGCCTCGCCGTGCTGTTGGCGGAGGCGCGCGAGGTCGGCGTGCAACTGCTCCACACCCCCGTCGGCTTCCTGCTGGGCCGCGGCGAGCTGTGCAAGCAAGCTATGCTTGTCGGCAATGCTCGTCTCCACCATCCCGCGGCTCTGGCGCGCCTGGTCCATGCGGCCGCTGAGGGCGCGCAGTTCGCCCTCCAAGGCGGTGAGTTCCACGCGCAACTGCGCGGTGGCCTCGCTGAGGTGCTCGCGCGCCTCCTGCCCCTCCTTGAGCGCGCTCTCGATCTCGACCATGGCGGCCTCGGCCGCGCGCTGGCGGTCCTCAAACTCTTGCACCCGCGCGGAGGCCGCGGCGCGGTCGGTGCTGTTCTCCGCGATCTCATGCTCGAGGGCCTGCTGCTCAGAGGCCAGCGTGTCGTCGCGCTCGGTCTCGGCGCGAAGATTCCCGGCGAGCACCTCGGCGGTCTGCGCGGCGTCCGCGAGTTCCGCCTGAATCCCCTCCAGTGCGGCGGCGCGCTCTTTGGCGGCGGTGCGCGCCGTCTCTTCGCGCGCCTGGGCCTCGCTGACCTTGGCGGCGAGGCCGTCGAGCAGTTGGCTGAGCTTGGCCTGCTCTGCCTCCAGTTCCTCGATCTCCCGCGCCCGACCGAGGAGGTGTGACGACTGCGCGG
>CAZUGW010000255.1:0-244 GCA_964620055.1 uncultured bacterium | reverse complement strand
TGCCGCCGGTGATCGCCCCCCACGGGCGCACGACGTCGCCATCGCGTGTCACCAGTTGCCGCCAGCCCGAGGTGGTGCGAGACAGCGCCAGGGCCGCCTCCAGCGTCTCCATCACCAGCACCCGGCCGAGGAGGTGCTCCAGGATAGGCTCGACCCCGGCCGCGCAGGAGACGAGATCGGCCGCGACGCCGACGCAGCCGGGGCTTTTCGCCAGGTCCGCGATGCTCGCGGGATGGCTGTAGAA
>CAZUGW010000254.1:250-5321 GCA_964620055.1 uncultured bacterium | reverse complement strand
CCTCGCCGACGGCCTGGTGCTGGCCCTCCTCAGCGACGCGGTGCTGCTGGTGTGCGTCCCGGGCGCTTCCCACCGCCGCGCTCTCAGACAGGCCAAGCTGCTGCTGAGTCAGGTGGGTCGCGCGGTGTCCGGCGTGGTGCTCAACAAGGTCGAGCGCAGACCGGGCTACGGGCACTACTACGGCTATGGTTACTACGGTGATTACGGCGCAAGCGAGGAAGTCGAGGCAGAGGAGCAGACAGTCGGCGTAGCCGGAGGCGAACCTGGTGCCTGAAGTCGCGGTGCGCGAGCCAAACGCCGCGGACCTCGGCGAGGTCCTGGCGGCCCCGCGCCCCCCGGGCTTGTTGGGCGACACGGTCGCAGTGCTTGGCGCCCAGGCGATGACCCTGGCCGCCGGCGCCGGCGCCACCGTGATCACGGCGCGCCTCCTGGGACCGTCGGGTCAGGGCGTCTTCGGCCTCACCACGCTCTGGATCGGGCTGTTCGCGCTGGCGCTGCCGATGAGCGCCGGGTACGGGTTTCTCTACCGCCTCGGGCAGGGGAAGCTGTCGCTCTCAGAGGCCCTGTCGAACGCGCTGGTCTTCTCCTTGCTCGTGGGAGCGGTCGGTGTGGCTGTCTCCTCCGGCGCGTCTCTGCTGTGGGGCCGCCGGCTCGTCCCGGGAGTGCCGCTCGGCTACCTGGTCATCGCCGCCAGCGGGCTGCCGGCCATGATCTTCGGCAGCACCGCGGGATTGTGCCTGACCGGGGCCGGCTGGATCAGACTGGGGGCGAGAATCGGCGCGCTGTCGTCCCTGGCGAGCGTCGCGCTTTGCGCCCTCCTGGTGTGGGGCCTGCGGCTGGGGGTGCTCGGGGCGGTGCTCGCGGCGGTAGGGACGAGTTACGTGCAGAGTGCGCTGATCTTCGCCCTTGCAGGCCGCCGGGCGCGCATTCGGCCCACCCTGGAGCTCTCCCAGATCCGGTCCGCGGTGCGCTTCGGCCTGCGGATCCACTTCGGCTTCCTCGCGCAACTCGCCAACTACCGCCTGGATCGCTTTCTCGTGAACTGCTTCCTCGGCCCCGCCGCGGTGGGCCTCTACGGGCTTGCGGTCATGCTCTCCGAGCTACTCTGGTATCTCCCCGCCGCGCTCGGGAACGCGCTCTACCCGCGGGCCAACTCTCTCCAAGCGGATAGCGCGGAGGTGACGGAGCGGGCGTGTCGCCTCTCGGTGGTGGTGGTGGCCGGTGCCTGTCTCGTGGCCGCGGTCGCCGGGCCGCCCCTGATCCCGATCATCTTTGGAGCGAAGTTCGCGGGCGCGGGGCGAGTGCTGTGGACCCTGCTTCCAGGCGTGCTGGCTCTGACTGCGGGCAAGGTGGTGGCCCCTTACCTGGTCGGTCACGATCGGCCGGCCGTCGGCACCTACGCGGCGGTGTCCTCCCTCGTCGCCACCGTGGTGCTGGACCTGGCGCTGATCCCACGATGGGGCCTGGCCGGGGCCGGCGTCGCCTCCTCCTGCTCCTACGTCCTGGCCGCTACGGTCATGGTCGGCGCGTACCTGCGGGGCAGGAGGGCGGAGGGCCCCGCCCCCACAACGCACGGTACGGCGGACGAGAGACAGGAACTCCCACCGGAAAGCGCGGCGCCCGGCCCCGAGCACTACACCCCGGAGTATTACGCCCCCGCGGTCCAACGCTACCTCCAGGGGGATGGCTGGTCGCTGGCGCGGGTACGCGACATCGTGCGGGCCGCGCAGTTCCGGCCCGGCGAGAAGGTGCTGGACGCGGGGTGCGGGTTCGGGACGGTGACGGTCGAAGGGGCCAAGCGCGGCGCGTGCATCACGGCGCTCGACTTCTCGGCTTCCTCGCTCGCGACGGTGCGACACCTCTCCCACCTCCTCGGGCTGGGTGGGGTGCAGACTATCGAAGCGTCGGTCACCTCCCTCCCCTTCCCCGACGGCTCCTTCGGAAAAGTGGTCTCGGCCGATCTGGTGGAGCACCTCTCGCCCGCGCAGGTGCACGCGTTTCTGCACGAGGCCAAGCGCGTGCTGAGGGAGGACGGGCGACTCGTCCTCTACACGCCCAACGGATGCTCGCTTTCGGAAAAGATGGCGGCCAGGCGGAGACGCGGCGAGGCCCGCCGCGACGCGGAAGAGGAGGGGGGCGAGGCCTCCTCCTCCGTCCCGTTCTCCACGCGGCTCGGCCGCCGCCTGCTGTACGGGCTGCTACGCTACACGCGGTCGCGCGGTCTGCAAGCACAACTCTGTCTCCCCTCGGTGTTTCCGGCCATGAGCGCAGGGAGGGATGATCCCGTCGGCCAGGGGTATGAGCATCTGCATGTCAACGTGATGGAGGCCAGGGACTTGATCGCGCGGTGCCTCCGAACCGGCTTCAGGCTGGAGAGAGCCGTGGCCACCCGCACCGGCACAGTGTTGGAACTATTGCCCTATCCCCTCAACCTCTACTGGGGGGGGCACGTCAGTCTGGTGTTCGCCAAGACGCAGGGGGCGCGCGCGGCGAGAAAGGAGTTGCGGTGAGCGGCGTCTTGGATTGGGAGGCTTACGCGAACTCGCGCTCCGCCGCGCGCCTCCGGTGGCTGGGTCTGCACCATCGGATGGTCACCGCGGCGTTCGTGGACTTCGCGCGCAAACTGCCGCCTGAGACCAGGATCCTGGACGCGGGGTGCGGCGACGGGTTCTTCCTCTGCGTGCTCCGGGACCTGGGGTTCACCGAGGTCCTGGGGATTGACGTGTCGGAGAGGAGGGTCGAGGACTGTCGGCGGAAGGGACTGGCCGCCGAGGTGCGCTCCGTGGAGGAAACGGCCTCGCTGGGACCGTTCGACCTGGTGCTGCTGATGGACGTGTTGGAGCACGTCCCCGATCCCGGGGCGGCTCTCGGCGCGTGCCGGAGCGCGCTGAGGCCGGGGGGACAGCTCTACCTGAACGTGCCCGTCTGCGACTCGTTCCGCCTCCGGCTCGACCGCCTGCTCACGCGGCGGACTCGCCTGGCGCAATCCGTCGCCTGGGACGAAACGCACTGCCACGCCTGGTCGGCGCGCGAGTTGAACCGCCTCCTCAGTCACTGCGGCTTCACGCTCGTGCGGGGCCGGCACTATAGCAACCGCCCCTTGTTCCCGCGGCGACTGAATCACGTGGTCGCAGACTTCCTGCAGGGCTGCACCCTCGCGGGGCGGTTCGGCGACCTCTACTCCGCGAGCTACCGGAGAGAGCCATGACCAGCCCCGGCGCACAGGCGCCCGTGATCGAACTCAGCCCGGGCGCGCTCGCCCCCTGCACCGTCGCGGTCTTTGCGTCCTCGTGGGGAGCTCCGAGTGAGGTGTTCATACGCCGTCAGGCGGCCGGCCTGACGCGGTATCGCCCTTTCCCCCTCGCGCTGACGCGCTGGCCCTCCTCGCCGCGCGGCGAGGCGTTCATCCTGCGAGAGGAGCGGCCGATCTGGCACCTCCTGTGTCGGGTCTGGATGTCGAACCGGCTTCCGCCGCGGCGGCCCTTGCATCTGACGCCGGCCTGGGCGCCGTTGGCGAAGGTGTGCCGCCGGTCGGGCGTGCAACTCGTGCACGCGCACTTCGGCCCCACCGGCCTCCTGGCCGCGCCGCTCGCGCGCGCCCTGGGCGCGCCGCTCGTCGTCACGTTCCACGGCTTCGACGTGACCAGCTTCCCGCGCGGGCCTGGCTATCGGGATGACTACCGACGTTTCCTCTTCCCCCAGGCCGAGATCTTGATCGCCGTCTCGGACTTCGTGCGCGGTCGCCTGGAGGCGCTGGGAGCGCCGCGCGACAAGCTGCTAACTCACTACATCGGCGTCCCACTGGACGCCTTCAGACCGGCGGCCGCGCCGAGCGCCTCGGCCGTGACCCGAGTGTTGAGCGTCGGTCGCCTCGTCGAGGGCAAAGGTCATGAGTTTCTCCTTCGCGCGGCCGCGCAACTGCAGCGGGCCGGGTTTCCGCTCTCTGTGACCATCCTGGGAGACGGACCCCTGCGGACCTCCCTTGAGTCTTTGGCGCGCACCTCGGGGCTGGCGCACCTGGTTCACTTCGCGGGATGGCGACCGCCTGAAGTCGTCGCGGAAGCGATGCGACAGGCGGACGTCTTCGTGATGCCGAGCGCGACCACCACGAAGGGATGGTCCGAGGGGATGGGCCTGGCCCACCTGGAGGCGGCCGCGAGCGGGTTACCGGTGGTGGCCTCGCGTATCGGCGGCATACCGGAGGGGGTAGTGGACGGAGTCACGGGGTTCCTGGTGGAGGAGAAAGACCCCGCCGATCTCGCGGCGCGGCTGACCTTGCTCCTCCAAAGCCCCGACCTGCGCCGGAGGATGGGAGCGGCGGGGCGCGCGTTGATGGAGGAGCGGTTCGACCTGGCCAAGCAGACAGCCAAGTTGGAGGTGATCTACGACGAAGCGCGGGCCGGTCACCGCGGCAGGGGGTGTGCGAGATGACGGATCGAGTGCGCCGCCCGCGGGTGCTGCTGCTGCAAGGGGTCTTTGGTCAGGGCGGACCCTGTCAGACGCGCGCGGTGCTGGCCGAGCACCTCGACCGAGACCGGCACGAGGTGGAGATCTGCTGCCTGTACCAGGCCCAGGGCGTGTTCTACGAGCGGGTGCGCCGTGCGGGGATCGCGGTGAGCGTGCTCGGGATGCCGCTGCTCCGCATGCGCTGGTCCCTCTGGCGGCCGGAGCCGATCGCGCGACTCGCGCGGTTCATCGCGCGCGGGAACTACGATATCGTGCAGACGCTGACTTACGTGGACGGAGTGCAGGGCCGGCTCGCCGCGCGCCTGGCCGGCGTTCCCGTGCGAATCGCGGAGGTGCGCGGCGAGTACCCCGTCAGCCTCCGCTATTGGACGACGGCCCCGCTCGACTTCGCCCTGGCCCGTGACACCCAGGCCCTGATCACGAACTCGGAGGCGGTGGCCAGGCAGGTTCGACGCGTCTTGCGCCTCGCGCCGTCGCACTGCTTCCCCATCAACAACGCGGTCAACCCGGCCAGGCTGGTCGCCACCTGCACGCGGGCCGTCGCGCGTCAGCAGCTCGGGCTGTCGCGGGACGCCATCGCGCTCGGGATCGTCGCGAACCTCGC
>CAZUGW010000254.1:0-240 GCA_964620055.1 uncultured bacterium | reverse complement strand
GCCTTCGCCCAACTGGACTCCAAATGTCGGCTCTACCTGATCGGCCAGGGACCGCAGGAGGCGGCGTTGCGCCGACTGGCGCAGGGCCTGGGGGTGGCGGATCGGGTGGCCTTCCTGGGGTGGCGTGATGATGTGGCCGACCTGTTGGCGGCGCTCGACATCTTCCTCCTGCCTTCGCTGACGGAGGGCTGGGGGAACGCCGCCGCGGAGGCGTGCTGGGTCGGGCTTCCGGTGGTGGCC
>CAZUGW010000253.1:0-5349 GCA_964620055.1 uncultured bacterium | reverse complement strand
GCGCGTGTTTATCGGCTTCGAGGAGGCGGGCGGGTTCATTGCCCTCGCCCTGGTGGTGCTCTATCAGTCCCGCCAGACCATCGTCGCCGCGGCCCTGGATCTTTTCGGCCGCAGCCCGGAGGCGGCCGATCCCTACGCGCCCCTCCGGGGGCGCACCGCGCTGGTCGGGTTCGTGGCGGCGAACGCGGCGATGCTCTGGTGGGCGATGGCGGCGGGGATGCAGTGGTGGGGCTTCGCACTGATCATGGGGCTGTTCTACGCGGTGCTCATCGGGGCGGCGCGGCTGGTCGCCGCGGGCGGCGTGATGTACACGGACACGGGGTTCTTCCCGCGGTGGGTGCTGCTCCGTACCCTCGGCGCGGCCTCCTTCACCCCGGCGACGCACACGCTTTTCTCCTTCCTCTCCGTGATCTACATGTACGACCCCATGAACCTGCCCATGCCCCAGGTCATGAACGGCTACAAGCTGCTGCACAGCGCCAGGCTGAAGGGCAAGGCCTTTCCCTGGGCGGGGATGCTGGCGGTGATCGCGCTGCTCGGGGTGGGTCTGCCCGCGATGCTGCTGGTGATCTACCACGAGGGCGCGAGCAGCCTGGCACGCTGGCCCTTCACCAGCTATCCGAGCTGGGCCTTCGGCGAACTGGCGGCCACCTTCCGTTCCGCCGACCTGCCGGACAACTGGCTGCGCCTGGCGGTGGCGGCGGGGGCGGGGATCATGTTCGGACTGGTGTGGCTGCACAGCCGGTTCCTGTGGTGGCCGGTGAGCCCCGTCGGGTTCATCGTCGCCAGCGCCTATGAGACCAACCGCTCTCTGTGGGTAAGCGTGTTCATCGCCTGGGCCTTGACCACGCTGATCAAGCGCTACGGTGGGCTGCGGCTCTACCGTACCCTCCGCCCGGCCTTCATCGGCCTGGTGCTGGGCCAGTTCCTCACCCAGGGGGCGCTGGCCGTGATCTCCTCCCTCTTCCACGTCCAGTTGCCCGCGGGGTAGAGACGCGACTTCTCCCCGCGTGGGAGACACCCCCCCGATTGTGGAATAAGCAAACGCGCCATGCTCGCTGGGGGGCGGTCACGGTGGCGGCGCCGCGCGGTCCGTGACGCGTGGCTAAGATCCGAGTTGAGGCAGTAGGATGAGCGAAGCGGTGGAGCAGGCGCCGGGATCGCAGGCCCCAGCAAGTAGGATGAAGAACGACCCCGACACGCGCCGGATGCAGCTTCTCTGGGTGGCGCTGACGTTGATGGGGCTGATGACAGTGGCCTTCGTCGTCCTGGCCACGTACGGCCCGGAGATCGCGGCCGACCACACCGAACCCCTCCTCTTGATCGGTCTCCTGGCCTTCGTCACGTGCACGGTAGCGTACTTCGCCGACAAGGAGCGTGAGCAGCGCCGTGAAAACCGCCTCCTGATCCAGCGCTTGCACGATACGGCCGCGGCCCTGGATGCGCGGGTGAACCGGCTGAACAAGCTGTGCGAGACCAGCGTGCATCTCACCGGGGCGCTCGACGTCAACCGCATCTCGGAGTTGGTCGTGAATGCCCTGGTGGATCAGGTGCGCGCCGACTCGGCGTCGTTGGTGCTCGTGGACAAGGCCAAGGGAGAGCGCCTCCACACCGCCAGCACGGGTCCGCTCACCGGGACGGGCCGAACCGCCTCCGATCCAGTGGCCGTCGCCTCCGCGGCCGCGGAGTCCGGCCCCGCCATGCACGCACTGGACGCCTCGCCGGGGATCGCCGAGCAATTGCACGCCTGGGAGAAGGTGCGCGCGGCCATCTCCGCCCCCGTGAAGATCACCGATCTGGTGAGCGGCTCCCTCGCCGCGATTCGCGAGCAGAGCTTCGAACCCGACGATCTTAACCTCCTCACCACCCTCGCCAACATGTCCGGCAAGGCCCTGGAGAGCGCCGAACTCCATCAGCGCCTGCGCCAGTCCTACTACCGCACCCTCCACGTTCTCGCGCGCTCCCTCGCCGCCCGCGACCCCTACAGCGCCGCCCATGGCGAGGCCGTCACCTGGCTCGCTTGCCGCTTGGCGGAGGAGATGGCGCTGGACGAGGAGGCGCTCGAGACCTTGCGGGCCTTCACCCCGTTGCACGACCTGGGAAAGATCGGAATCGCCGACTCCGTGCTGCTCAAGGCCGGGCCGTTGGGCGAAGACGAGGCCACGGCCGTGCGCCAGCACACGGTGATCGGAGAGGAGATCATCGCGCCGCTGCTCCCGGGGGACACGGCGCGGGCCATGATCCGCAGCCACCACGAGTACTGGAACGGCGGGGGCTACCCCGACGGGATGTGTGAAGAGGAGATCCCGTTGCTGGCCCGCGTGGTCGCCGTCGCGGACGCCTATCACGCCATGATCTCTCACCGCTCCTACCGCGGCGCGCGGATGCCCGTCGAGGCGGTGCAGGAGATCAAGGTCTTATCCGGCCTCCAGTTCGACCCGGTCGTGGTCGAGGCGTTCCTGCGACTCTGGGACAGCGGGGAGGTCTCGAAGTTCGGCCTCCGGCTGGGCCACTCCACCGAGCCGTACGAACCGCCCGACCTGCCGCCGATCGCGGTCGCCGCGACAGCGGGTGCGCCGTATGGCGCCTGAAGGTACAAGCGTAGGCGGCTAGGGGCCCGCCGTGTGTAGGCGCCGCCCTGGTCAGTCCCCCAAGACTCCATCTCCGCCGCATTCCTGGCAGGGTACCTGCCCCGACCGGCATGTGCACCCGTTCTCTGCCGCACAGGAAGCGCCGCTCACGTGACCGCACCCCCCACACTTCTTACACTTCGCCGTGGTCCACTCACAGGAATGCCCGCAGCATCGGCAGTACGGGCTGTCCTTGGCCGCCTCCGCGCCGCACACGGAACAGCACGGCTTCCCCTCTCGCCAGACCACGGGGGCCGCGACCGCGGTACTCCCGAACACCTGGCTCTGCGTGCTCGTTTCGATACTCCGCCCCTGGTGTTCGAGGAACGCGACCGCGCCGAGTCCAACCACCACCGCCACCACGCACATGACGGTGTTGGGGCGATCCCACCAGAGCATGGATCGCCTCACTTCCGGTCGCCTTTCTCGATCAGCAGCACCTCTCCGGCCCACCTCTTCTCGAACTCGGCGCGGGGGAGGCTGGTCTCGCCCTGGACGTTGTCATAGACCTTCACGGCCTGCGGCGTGACGTCCCGGACGGCCACGAAATGGCCCTCATGCAGCCACGCAATCAGGGGCTTAGGGGACTTGCGGAGATCGTCATAGGTCAGCTTCATCCCGGTGGCCTTTAGGCCCTTTGCGCGCGCGGCCTCGGCCAGGCCCAACATCGTCACGCTCTTCTCGTCCGCATGGGCCAGCTTAACTAGTTCCTCCGGCGAGGTCTTCACTCCCACCGCGCGGCAGACTTCATTCAGCGAGAGCACGCCGCAGTTCTTCAGGGGATCGCCGTCCAGCGTGCCGGCCGCGGCGGACTCGGGCGCGGCGCACCCGGAGGAGCCGGTCTTCTCGCCGGAGCACGAGTCCGCGCAACTGTGCGACCCAGCGCCGGCCTTCGCCTCCGTCGCCCTACTCTTGTCTCCCTCTCCGCCACAGCCACAGCCGCAGCCGCCGGCAGTGGCTGTCTTCGCCGCCCGCATGCCGTGGACAGTTACCGCTCCCAGAACACCGCCTGCCAGGATCAGGAGCACACCGAGCGCCAACAGCAGTTTCGGCTTCAATGTCGTCACCTCCAGATAGAGAATCGCTATGCTGTGGACACGCCGCGCCGATGAGTACCGCGCCCATGCCTGCCATGACACACAGCCTCATAGCCGGGGCTTCCTTTTTCAACCCACTGGCACCCCGGTTCACGCTGGCATTCTTCCCTAGCTGCCGCCCGTCAGCACGCTCGCGGCTGCCGGGGCGCCAGCCGCCTGTACTTCCGCAGTAGGGCTATGCCGAGTGCTATGAGTACGACAGCCACCCAAATCCGCATGTTCTCGACGATGCTTTGCCACACGCTCCGCGACGGGATCTGAGCGAGCATCGCGTCGGCGAACTCCGAATCTTGGGGGAAGTCCTGCTTGAGGCGCTCAAACGTCTTTCGGGCGTTGCCGTACTGCTTCCGCTGGAGTTCGTAAGTCCCGGTCCAGTGCAGAGTGGCCTCCCTCACCGGCGGGCTGGGATACCGTGTGGCGAGATCCTCGATCTTTCCTACGAACGCTGCCTCCGCGTGTGTGGCGACGCCCACCGCGAAAAGGCCGCCGATCGCCGCACCGGCCGTCGACTCGTCGGGCCCCTGTGAGATGACCTTCACGTACTCCTGTTCAGCAACCCGGAAGTCGCCGGTCTGTCTCGAGATGTTCGCTCGAGTCAGCCCAAGGATGAGCCGGAGCCCCTCCACCTCTCGTGAACCTGCGGAGCGACTGAGCGCCTTGCTGGCCTCATCCAGCTGGCCCTTAGCCGCAACGTAGTCGGGGTCCATTGTGGGCACTAACAGGTAATGCCCGGCAGCGATGTCAAAGGCATCTGACTGCTTCCCGAGGACTTCGCGCACCGCCACCCCTGAACCAACTACATCGGCCTTCGTCTTGAGCTTCGAGGTGATCCCACCGTACACGCTGGATATCCTGGCGCCGGCCGCCTCAACACGACTGGCAGGCTGAGATTCAGAGCGCGCGACGGTAGTGCCGACAAGCGCCATCAATAGACACACACAGGCGAGCACTCGCACCGGAGCGCGCCTCAGGCGTTCTCGTGAACTGGCCATGCTACGCTCTCCCAACACAATTGCACGGCCAGGAGTTCAAGTGACAATAGCAGGTCGACCCGGGCGCGGTGCCCAGGCAGCTGCAGGCAGTGGGACACTGTACGCCGCTCCCCTGAGGGTGCCCGCAGCACCCGCTTCCGCACGACTTTACCTTCTTCCCATCACACAGGTAGTACCCCTGCGTAGGGATCCAAAGGGCAGTGCAATCCGCGGTAAGAGACTGAGTGCAGGTCGAGTTACCGACCGCATTGCACTTGGTCCAGGTGATGTTGTCCCGGCACTGCTTTATCGTGCAGTCGCCTTGGTAGCACCTGTCAGACTGAGACACGTTGTAACAGTATGGAGCACTGCCGCCGACGCCACTGCAGTTGCTCTTCGGGCAGTTCGGGGTCGGGCAGGATGCCCCCCCGCATGAACAGGATCCCCAGCCACCGCGAATTGCCGTCATCTCGGCGTTGCTCAGGACTGTTACGGTTGCACCGTCCGCCAGGCACCACATCACGGACACGCCTACGACCGTCAGTACCATCACCGTCAGCAACCAGCGTCCACTCATCATCCCGTCCTCCTTGTAGTGCGTCTCCCTTAAATGGCAGGATCCAATCTGGCCAGTTCAGCGCGTGCTCTTTC
>CAZUGW010000252.1:5043-5357 GCA_964620055.1 uncultured bacterium | reverse complement strand
GCGAGGAGGCGAAGAGGCGAGGAGGGAAAGGCAAAGGGCAAAGAGGCCGGGGGATAGGGACTAGGGTGCTGGGGTAGGCGGGCGCGGTCCAGAGATGGGGCGCCTCCTAGACCCTAGACCCTCATCCCTAGACCCTGCCTACGGCTGGAACGGAAGCTCTTTGCGGAGCGTGCCGTTGACGAGGATGCGGACCGTCGTCGGGCTGGTGACGGTGAACGTCTGGGGGGGGAGGGTTTCGTCCGGCTGGTGATAACCCTCGTAGATGGTGCGCCGGCCCCGCGATGCCGCGTATCAACGTCGATTTCTGAAGACGT
>CAZUGW010000252.1:3270-5033 GCA_964620055.1 uncultured bacterium | reverse complement strand
CGCCGGCCCCGCGCGTCGTCCAGTTCGATCGTCACCTTCACGTCGCCGCCCTGCCCTTCGTCGGCGGGAACGCGGTAGGTGACGGTCTCGCGCCGCCCGGAGCCGGTCTCGGTGGGAGTGGGCGGCGTGGGCGGAGGCGGGGTGGCGACCTCGGTAGGCTTGGGTCCCAGGCTGATCTCCACATCCACGGCCGTACCCTTGACCACCTTCACCCCGGGTGCGGGCAGCGTCGTCCTCACATATCCCTTGGGCGCCCGCGCATCGTAGTTCTCCCGCACCGCCCCCACATTCAGCCCGGCCGCGCGCAGATTTAGCTCCGCCTGGGAAAGGGCCATCTCGCTCACGTCTGGGACGACCACCTGGTCGCTCCCCGCGCTGAGCACCACCTTCACCACCGCGCCTTCCTGCGCGTTAGTCCCCGCCCGCGGGTCCTGGCTGAGCACCGCTCCCGGTTCCACGTCGTCGCTCGCCTTTCGACCGATCTCCCGATATCCCAGGTGCAGCATCTCCACCTGCTCCCGCGCCGCTGCCCCGCTCATCCCGATCAGGTCGGGAATTCGCGGGGGCCGAGTCCCCGACAGCCATAGCGCCCCGGCCGTTATCCCCGCTGCCGCCAGCAACGCCGCCGTCCCCACGAGCACCGCCCGCCGCCGCACCCGCCACGCCACGTCGCCGAGCGCCTGGCCCAGCCGCCGCACGGGCGACATCCCCTTCAGGCTCCTGCGCCACCCCTGCGCCTCCGTCCGCGGGCACGCCGCGAGGTAGCTCAACACCTCCCGCGCCGAGGCGAAGCGCAACGACAAGTCTTTCTCCAGGCAGTGCCCCACGACCGACGCCATCTCCTCCGGCAGCCCGGGCCGGAGATCGCTCACCAGCGGCGGACGGTCATAGATGTGCTTGTGCAGGACCGCTAACCGATCGTTCGCCTCGAACGGCGGACGGCCCGTCAGCATCTCGAACAGCGTCACCCCCAGCGAATACACGTCTGACTGGGGCCCCACCACATCCCCTCGCGCCTGCTCCGGAGACACATAGCTCACCGACCCCACCACCCGTCCCGTCTCCCCGTGTCCCGAGGACGCCATCGCCCGGGCGATTCCGAAATCCGTCACCTTCACCGACCCCTGATTCCCCAGCAGGATGTTCCCCGGCTTGATGTCCCGGTGGACGATCCCCGCCGCGTGCGCCGCCTCCAGCGCCTCCGCCGTCTCCGTCGCAATCCGCAAGGCCTCCGCCAGCGGCAGCGGTCCCTCTCTGCGCAGCCGCTCCCGGAGACTCTCCCCCTCCACATACTCCATCACAATATAATGATTGAGGCCGTCCCTCCCCGTGTCATAGACCGCCGCGATATGCTCGTGCACGATCCCCGCCGACGCCCGCGCCTCCCGCCGGAACCGCCCCAGAAACTCGCCGTCCGTCGCCAGCTCCCCCCGCATCACCTTGATTGCCACCGTCCGCCCCAGCACGCGATCCCGCCCCCGGTAGGCCACGGCCATGCCGCCCTCGCCGATCTTCTCGAGGATCTCGTACCGATGGTTGAGGACTTGTCCGATCATGGTCTCGGGTCTCGGGTCTAGGGTCTAGGGGTCTCAAGCACGAAAGCCCCGCGCCAGGACGACCGCCATGGACAGGGCCAACAATACCACGGAGGCGACGACCAGCGCCTGGGCCACTGCGTCGGTCAGGGGCGGACGCGTGACAAACGCCGCGGCGCCGAAGCTGAGGATCGCGACGGCGTGGCCGCCGTCATGCGGATCGGAGAG
>CAZUGW010000252.1:0-3260 GCA_964620055.1 uncultured bacterium | reverse complement strand
CGTGCGGCCGCGGCGGCGGGCCTGGAAGTAGGCCACCCCCAGCACCCACGCCAGCAACGTCGCCCCCAAGATCAGTCGCCACCGCAAGGTGAATCCTCCACTATCTGGGGTACGGCGAGCCGCCGCCCGTCTCCTGCCGGCCCGCCGGTCGTGTGGCGGACTCGGCGGCGTCGCGCTCCGGCTTTGCCGCCTCCCAACGCGTCTGCTGTTCGGCCCGCGTCTGGTGGCGGCTGTCCCCGGAGGAGTTCACGCGGATCGCGCCCCGCGGCTCCACCGGGCAGACGAACTCGCACAGCCCGCACCCGACGCAAATGTCCTTGTGCACTACCGGCCGCCCGATCTTGTCCGCGACGTCCTGCGTGATCGCGTCATAGGAGCAGGCCTCGTCGCACACCACGCACTGCTTACCCTCAGCCCACGCGATGCACGTGCTCCGGTCTACCGACGCCGTCCCCAGGTAGAGGTAACTCTTCTCGTCTATAGTAAACGGTTCGATCACCCGCGCGGGGCAGACGTTCCCGCAGGCGTTGCACTCCTGAGTACACGGTCCGATGCGGGGAACGAGCAGGGGAGTGCCCAGGGCCTCCAGCCCGCCCTCTCCCAGGGCCGGCTGCAAGGTGTTCGTCGGGCACACCGCCATGCACTCGCCGCAGCGCACGCAGCCGGTGGCGAAGGCACTCTCTGGCTTGGCCCCAGGGGGCCGGATCAGCCGCTCACCCGACACTTTCAGCACTCGCTCCCGCGCGCTGCTGGGCTTCGTCCCCCAGTCCACCTTCGGGAGCACCGCCGCCGCGATTCCGATCCCGGCCGCGCCGAGCACGCGCCGCCGGTCCAACCTCACCGCGTCCTCCCGGCCCCCGATTCCCGATTCCCGATTCCCGGGCCCCGACTCCAGCGAAATCGCCTCTTTCGGGCAGACTGCGAGGCAGCGATAACACCCGATGCACTCCGGGCCACGATAGACGTACGGGTCCTCCGTGATCGCGCCCGTCTTGCACTCGTTCACGCATCTCATGCACCGGTTGCACGCCTCCGAGACGTGCAGCCGCACCGGCGCGCGCTTGCCCAGGTATCCCAGCAGCGCCCCCAGCGGGCAGAGGTTCCGGCACCAGAAGCGGTTGGCCAGCAGGCCCAGCGCGATGATCCCCGCGAACATCAGCAACGTCGCCAGCCCGAGACGGAAGTAGACCGGTCGGGCGACGGCCGCGTCCTCGGTCTGGAATGGACTCAGGACGCGCTCCAGGAGGGGGTGCTTCGCCACGTAGTCAGAGTAGTAGTATCCCGTCAGCGTCTGGCTGGTCGAACTCGTGAGCCACTGCGTGGTAGGGAAGATGCTCCAGGTGACGGTGCGCGTCAACAGCGCGATTGGGTCCAGCACGTACGTCGCGGCCAGGCCGACGCTGTCCCGCAGGCCGCGCTGCCCGACGTTGTAATGCGCCGCCGGCAGGAGCATGGTGACGAGCAGCGCGAGCAGCACGTAGAACTTCACCCGCCGCCACGCGGGGGCCTTCGCCGGCCGCCGGCCGCGGATTCGCAGCGCGCGCTCGCACAGGTCTATCACCGTACCCAGGGGGCAGATCCAACCGCAGAACACGCGCCCCAGGAGCACGCTCAACACCACCACCGGGAGGGAGAACCACAGCAAGGGGAAGATGATCCTCCGCAGCGACAGCATCGTGGAGAGCGCGATCAGCAGGTCGGCGCGGAGGAAGGAATCCACCGGAACGCCCGCGCCGCGCCGATACGCGGCGGCCGCGAACAGCATCAGGAACGCGGCGAGAAACACGAGCTGCGACGCCTGCCGCAGCCGCACGAGCCACCTAGACATGCTTGATCTTGACCTGCTTCAGGTCCATCTCCCCCAGACCCATGGCGTGGGCCAGCCGGATATGCCCGATGCTCTCCGGCTTGCGCGAGAGCAGCGTCGCGCCGAACGCATCCACCGCCACCGGGTCGGTCCCCGCCACCACCATGAACTGGTCCTTGGTGCGGCCCGGTCCTTTCGGGCCATTGGTCAGCAGCAGCCGCACCGCGTCGAGCACCACCAGGTGGGGCTTCACCGCGCCGGCGAAATCGGCGATGCACTGATCCAGGCTCGTGCTGTCGTGCCAGGCGCCGCGGTCCCACACCACGCCCATCAGGTTCTTGCACCCCAGGGTCACGCCGGTGGCGCCGTGGACCTTGGCGATGGGGACGTTGATGACGACGTCCGCGCGCGTCACGTCTTTCAAGACCTCCGCGGATCTCAGCACCTTGCCGCGGCGCAACTGCATCGGCCCGTACATGGCCCGCGAGGAGGCGGAGAACACTCGCGCCCCGGCCGCCTCAGCCGCCGGCCCAATCCCCGTGGTCCGCAGCACCACCGACTCCGGCTGGTCCACCGCGTGGTCGGCGACCTTGATCTCTCTCGCGCCCGCGGCCTGGCAGAGGCGCACCAGTTCGGCCACCACCTGGGGGTTGGTGTTGGCGGCGTGCTCCGGTCTGCGGTTCCACGCCATGTTGGGCTTGATCAGCACCACGTTGCCCTGTTTGACGAACCGGCCCATCCCCCCGAGGGCGGTGATGGCGGCCCGCGTCAGTGCCGCCGGATCGTGGCTCTTCGCGGCGACGGCAAGCGTCGGCCCCTCCTCCGCCTCGGCGAGGCCGTCCAGCCCCGCGAGCCCCTCTTGCGAAGTGATCCCGTAGGCGGCGACGCCCATAGTAATCGCCCGCTTGAAGAAATCACGGCGCGTCAGACGCTCCTCACTCATCGCGCAACCTCACTGCCTGGTTTTCGCGTCTCGGTGTGGGGGAAAGCGGCCCGGGGCGACCGTCACCCCGGGCCGCGCACTCGTTCGACTATGGCTTCGTCGGCACGGGGGCCGGCCCCAACGGGCGCTTCGGCTTGCCCGTCTCTTTCTCCATCGCCCTCTGCTGCGCTTCGTAGGCCTTGGCCTTCTCCGCCTCCCCCTTCTTATAGTCGTCCAGCCACTGCTGCTCCTGGCTCACCAACTGCGGCTGCTTCAGGCCCGCATAGACGGCCTTCAACTGTTCGTGGAACGACGGGATATCCGTCTGTTCGCTCGCCACCTGATACCACGACAGCGAGTCGTCCAGCGCCTGCTTTGCCTCTTTCGCCTTGCCCTGCGCCTGGTACATCGTGCTCATGTTCTCGTAGGAGCGCCCCAGGCCCAGCAGCGTCTGCACCCGCGCGCCGGGGAGCTGATCTCGCTGCTGCGACAGGTAGTCGTCCGCGTGGGAGTAGTACTCCGCCGCCTCCT
>CAZUGW010000251.1:0-5360 GCA_964620055.1 uncultured bacterium | reverse complement strand
GGCCAGCTGTTCAAGACAAACGCGAAGCACGTCCCGCCGCCAGTCGGACTGCGCTCGCCGGTCCTGTGGGGCACCGAGGAACGCCTGCGCGAGCTCTTCGGTGACGTCATCGCCGAAATTCATGCCGCGAAGCGGTACTACGTATTCCGCTACCGCTCGCCGCAGGCCTACCTCGACTACTGGCGGCGCTACTACGGGCCGACGATGAAGAGCTTCGAGGCAGTCGGAGAGGCCGGTCGCGCGGCGCTGGAGACTGACCTGCTCGACCTCATCGCCCGCTTCAATCGCGCTGACGACGGCAGCATGGTCGTACCCAGCGAGTACCTCGAGACGGTGATCGTCAGGCGGTAGGCCGGCCTATTCGACCCGGCCATCCCTCTGGCGCAGGGTCATGGCGCGCCCGGAGGGACTCGAACCCCCGACCCTCTGATCCGAAGTCAGATGCTCTAATCCACTGAGCTACAGGCGCGTTTCAGCATCTGTTTACGCTCAAACCGCATCACATGACCACGAATCAGGTGGTATAGTGCGCTGCCCCGACTACCACAAGTCATGTGACCAAGTTGGGGGCATCGGAACCTCACATGACTCGTCTTACTGCGTGACAGTATGTTACCTCACGTTTCATGTGGTGTCAAGTAGTATTTGGCAAACGAGAGAGTTCAGTCTTACGGGAGCGATGTTATATTTAGTGTCTGTGGTGCTGGTGTGGCGTCGAACCAAGCTGCATATTGTGTGAGCAAGACGATCACTATTGACAGGAAGCCCATGGGGGTGACTTGCTGAAAGTAACCCCCATGAGTTATGCGTCCACGGCGGACCTCCAGCCGCTCAATCCCGCGCTTCAGGTAGTCCGTGATTTGCGAACCTCGATGAAGGCAATGCAGTCGGATGACCGGTGCGCGAGCCATCGCTCATACCCCGCATACTCTTCTTCGGTCATTGCTGCGCACTGCGGGCAGTTCTCGCGGGTGTGCTCGCTTTGCCCGTCTGTGACCTCATATATGTGAACCGGGTATTCCCGCTCAGTCGGCTTTGTCTTCGCCTCCAACTTCTCGATTCTCTGCTTAACGCTCATTGTCCAGTCCTTTCCTCAAGCGTGGTGACACGCGCTTCCAAGTCTTCCAATTCCACAGCCTTGAAAGCAAGTTCCAGCACCGAACGTGCCGCACTCACTCGACTGGAGGAAGTAGCTTCCTGATCGCCCATGACTTCCTCCAACGTCTTCACCGCAGTCGAGCAAGCCCGCTGTAGTTGTGCTGTAGCTTGCCGTACGCACTCACGCCGGGATTCGGCGTATGCGGTCTGGAATGTCGGGTCCTCTCTTAGCCAGCGGTAGAGAGTCCCTTCCGACACCCCGGCGTACTCGGCGGCCCGGGTAACCGTCGGCTGTTGAAGCAGTCCGCAAATGGCCCTCTCCTTCTGCCGTGTCTTCTGTCCATTTCCTGCCATCAGCTTGTACCACCTTTCAGGTTTGGCATGTTTGCGGCCTGTTGATCAAGCCAGCGTTCATAGTCATAACGCGGCACGACGCCCGCATGCCCGCAAGCCGAACACTCATACCGGTAAACGTCGTGCTTGTGCGCCATCAGAAGCACGTGAGCCTTGCAGTTGCCGCATTCGTACACCGGCTCATTCAAGCTGTCTTCACGCTCAATAGTGGCGGTCAGTGGCGGTAAAACGGCACTTTCGGAAAAGTATTCATGTTCATCCTTCATGGGAGAGTTTTCCAAAAAGCCCATTTCATCGCCACTTGCGCCACTATTGAGCGTGATTCCAGTGAAGTAACGGGTTCCCCCCGTGCCTTTCTTCGAGTCGATCCCGTCTCTTTGCGTGACGCTTCGGCTGAAGTGGTTGGGCTGTTTGTTTCGTCACACCACAAGTGGTATGCCTGCCACATTTCCGAGACCGCGATTTCCCCGCCGGGTCTGATTTCGCACTCGCTTTCTATGAACTCCGCGAGCGGGTCTTGACTCTCGAACAGTCGCTCGACTTCCTGCCGAATCACCTGCGGGGTTGCAAGCCCGATCCTCTGCCACTCCAGACAGCCAGCGACCGCCCAAGCGAGAATGCCGTTCTTCTCAGCTTGCAGCTTCTCAAGAAGCCGGTCATCTTTGACCGGTCCCCTGCCGTCCTCCGGATCATAGAACCTCTGTCGGAACGGTATGAGCTTCACCCGCCGCTTCATGGCATAGTTCTGCGAGCGAATACGCGGCACTTCGTTTGTGCTGAACACGATCTTGAATGACGGCGTATAGGTGAAGAAGTCGCGGTATAGATGCCTGCACGTGACCTGATCCCCGCCCGTAAGCTCCTTCAGTAGTGACTCATTGAAGCTCTGCGTGTCTTCCCCTTCGGACGCCGTGACCAGCCGTTTACCGGTCAGCGCCGCGAGGTCAGCCGTATTGGCATCACGCCGCTCTATGAACGTCATAAACGGCGTATTCGCCCCATAGTCACCCATTACAGCCCGCAGTGCTTCCACAAGCTTCGTCTTGCCGTTCTGCCCCTTGCCGGTCAGCATGAATACCGATTCCTCCCGCGTGCTCCCGGTGAGGCAGTAACCGGCCATACGCTTGGCGAATCCAATGATTTCGGAGTCACCCTGAAAGACTTCTTCAAGAAACCGTGTCCAGCGGGGACACTGCGCGCCCGGATCGTATTCCACGGGCGCAAGCTTGGTTATGAGGTCCCCCCGCGCGTGCGGTCTTAGTTCCCCGGTTCGCAGGTCAACAGTTCCGTTCAGGCAGTTCAGCAACCACGGATCGTGATCCAGGTTTTCAGTCTTAACCGACACCCCAGGCAAGTCCCTTGCCACATCTACTATTGCCGCAAGCCTTGGGGCTGATTCCGACCTCTTGATGTGTGCCAAGAGGTCTTTCGCCCGGTCTGAGTCCGCTTCACGCAGTTGCTTGTACAGCGACCGCACAACCTTCATAGCAAGCCGATTGACCTCACCCGTGCTGTCATACTCCCAACGTTTGGCAGTCCACACGAGCCATGCCCCACGGTTGCGGTCGTAACGGAGGTCAGCCCCGTACGCGTCAATCAGCCGCTCCGCGTTTCCCAGGTCAGTCAACGGCCTCTCGGTTCCCGAGGCATTGCCCGGCTTGCCCGCGTGACGGTCGGGTTCGAGCTTCGCCCGTAGTTCCCGCCAGCTCCATTTGCACGAGTCGTGCTTGCAGCCCGCGCCGATTGTGCCGTCAGTCCGGCGAATGACGAAAGCCTCCCCCCGGTTGTGCTCCGGGTTGAATGGGCATACCTCGATTGTCCACACATCGCCCTCAGCAGTCCGCTTGTGGCTCGTTTCGGCAAGGTGCTTGTCAATCCATCGTTCAAGGTCAAACTCGCCGTGTATGTGCCGTTGCGCAGGCTTCTCGACAGGCGTGAGAGTTCCCGCAAGGGCTGTTAGTTGATCGGTCGTGACAACCTCAAGCATGTCCGGCACACTGAGCAGAGCGGCTAACCTGTGTGGTCTGTTGGGCACGTTCTCGCCCTTTCGGGCAAGAGTGCCGTACAGCTTCCAGATTCGCGCCGGGTTGAATACCGTCGTGTCTATGTGCACCGAGTCTTCGTTAAACCTGGCTGCCAATGCTTCCAGACAGCCCTTCACCAACCCGCCGTCTTCGGTCGGTTCGTCTATACGGTACATCAAGTGAGCACCGTTGCCGGAGTCGGCTTCGACAGGGTCCGGCCATCCTTCCAACCGCAGGAAGTCGCGTACAGCGCCCGCCTTCTCGAATGCGAGTTTCCGCTCTGCGTCTGTTGCGGAAATGCCACTTGCCCGCTGAGGGTCGCAGTCTATGAGAAGCCGACAACGCCGTATGATGTCACGGTCCGCCGTGGTCGCGTCACCCTTGCCCGCCTGCTTCACTCTGTTGCACACACGCGCCAAAAGGTCTGGATTGACCGGGTTGGGTATGAAGTAGACTCCGGTGCAGCAGGTAGACAGTTTGGCGGCCTCATTCGCCATCGCGTCAAAGTCGCTGAAGTAGCCGCTCATAGTGCATGAGTAGTTGGAACCGGGGCGCGTGTAGTTCAGCGCCCTCAGTTCCGTTACCTGCCCTGGTTCGAGCAGCCGCTTCAGTCCGTCCGCTATGTCAGCGGGATTGATTGTCAGCTTTACACTCATAGCCCACCCTCCGCGAAGAGGCAGGGCTGGATGAGGGGGTTCTTGATCGGCGTCACATCAGGGTCCTCCGCTTCCACGAAGCCATCATGAATGCAGTCGGAGAAACACGACTCCCGTAGAGCAACCTGGACGCCAAAGCCTGGGTAGTTGATTGTCTTGCCGTGCTCTCTGTAAAGCGTCAGTGGCACGCACAGCACACGCCCGGTGTCCGTTATGATCCGCTCCCACTGGACGCCGAATGCCTCAAGTTTGGTAAGCAAAGGCATTTCCAGTGCCCAGGAGCCGCCGAACATCTTCAGCCGGTGGCGCGATTCCTGAACACGCCGCTCGAAGACAAGAATACCGTTCTCGCGCTTGATCACACCAACCCGATGACCATTCCTGGGATTCAACACCCATCGCGGCTCGGGATTTGACACGCCGCGCGCCTTGTCGTAAACTGAACGCAGAGCGCGGTCAAAAGCTGTGCTTTCCTGTCCAGCGGCCCGGCCTCGACAACTGCGACCGCTGGACATTGCTGTCTTTGGGTTCATCTTTCCACTCCCGCTTTTGGCTCTACTTGCAGCATCTTCTCGATTGCCGCTTTCGGAACCAGAATCCGCCGACCCATGCGAATGGTAGGCAGTTGCCCCGACTTTGCCGCTTTGTAGGCAGTAACTCTTGAAATGCTCAAGAGCCTTCCCGCCGTCGGCACTGAGATTGTTTGCGATTCCATACGTGCACCTCCATGAACTAGCTATGCTTGTATTTTACTGGAGAGTACGCTACAATTCAAGAGGTACTACACGCAGTATACGTTACCTAACCGTTACACTTCAGGAGGAGATGGCATTGGGGCAAAGAGATCATTGGAAATGGTCAGTTAGCAGAGTCGGTTACACGATTGAGGATCGTCCAGACCTCCGTCAAACTCCAGACCCGCCCGGAGAGATGCCAAAGCATGGCTTGTGGAGCTACTTGTGGGAGGCCTTACAGCCCGAAGAGCACATGAAGGCGGACTACTTCAGGCGGTACAGCCCGATCTTTACTGGCCAGCCACGGACTTCACTATGCATCAGTGATGCGGACATCGGCAGTCCACCACGCTCTGTGAAAGCGTACGACCCTAGGAATAAGCCCAGACTCTTCAGGAAGTTTGCCGCTCTCGAGACGACTCCGGACGCCATTCTCGGCTTTGCAAACGAGCATGGTTTACTGGGGCTGAACCTCTATGGCCTTGAACCGCTCG
>CAZUGW010000250.1:0-5378 GCA_964620055.1 uncultured bacterium | reverse complement strand
TTCGGGCGATACGAGGATCGCATCATCCTGGTGGATGAGATGCTGACGCCGGACTCCTCCCGCTTCTGGCCCCTGGACGACTACCAGCCGGGCCGGTCGCAGGCGAGCTTCGACAAGCAGCCGGTGCGCGACTACCTTACGAGATCGGGCTGGGACAAGTCGCCACCCGCGCCAAATTTCCCCGAGGAAGTGGTGGCCGGGACGAGCGCGCGATACCGGGAGGCGTATCGGCTGTTGACGGGGAGGGAGTTGGGGTAGGGAACAGCAGAAAGAGGTCGGCGCTACCGAGTCAGCGATCGGACCCGGGCTGCTATCTCGCGGTACTCCGCCCCAAGAACGGGATCATACATGTTGACATAACTGGCCCACCCGGAGAGCGAAAGCGCCTGATCGACGAGTGCTGACGGCTGTGATTCGGCTCTGTGGAACATCAGTCGCAGTTCGCGCCGTTGGCGACGAATGGGCTGGGGGCGACCGGATGCGCTTGTTATGCTGAACCCGGTTACCGCTCTCCTTTCATTGGGTCCCGCCACCCTTGTCTTCTTGGCGTTGATTCTGAACCCACCTGTCGCCAGAGCGCGCTCCACTTTCTTGACGAAACCCTCGGATGGCAGGCTCGGACCCGAGAAGAACAGATCGTCGGCATACCTGGAGTACGTCAGGCCGCCGTTCCGAGCCAGCCGGTCCAGCCGTCTGTCACATCCGAGGAACGCAAGGTTGGCCAGCACCGGGCTTGTCGGAGCGCCCTGCGGCAGCCTTCCATGCAGTGTTGTGAGATTGCTCAGCAGTCGGCGCGGGGCGGGCCCGTATCCAACTCCCTTGAACACCTTGTTGACCGCGTCCCAGGACACTGATGGGAAGAACTCCTCTATGTCGCACCTAAGCAGAAAGCGGGCACCCATGTGAGGTGCCGCTGCATCCAGAGTGCTCCGACCTGGCCGGAACCCGCAGACAGATTCCGGCAGCGTGCGCTCTGCGTGGGGGATCAGAACTCGGTCCAGGATCCACCACTGAACCACCTTCAGAAACACTCGAGGCGTGTCGATCTCGCGGACCCCGCCCGATCGCTTCGGGATAGAGAAGGATCGGTAGTAGCGGGAAGGGCGGGTTGCCATTGCCCAGAGCAGCTTTGGGCTAACGCCGATGAGTGTGCCCAGAATGTGCGGGCAGGCGACCGGGGTGAGGCCTCTTGCGAGTTCTCGTTCCAGTTCCGCGAGTTCAGACGCCTCGATCCAGGGAGCATCACGGACTGCGCTAAGTAATTGCTTTGTGTCTCTGAAAGACACCAGCGGTGGCGCCTCGGGCTCTCGCCAGTCAACTCGCTTCATGACTGCTCATCTGCTGCGAGGCAGCGGGGATGTCGTAGACAGCATCGCTGCCTCGCAGCAGGCTTCTGTCCACGACCTTCGGGGTACGCCGGTCGGCGATACGCCAACCTTGCCCTTTTTGTGTTATGCATGGCGCCACCGCTGGCACACCTAGTGTCCTCGTGCTGCGTTCCGCAGGCTGTAGAGCCGCACCTTGTCTCTAGCTCGGTTTAGCCGAACGAGTCGGAGGGCCTCGTGACCGCGCGCCGTAAGGCTGATTTTGCCCCGTCCGGCGCTTCGGATGCTGCGCGCTGCACGGAGTTGTCCTAGCGCCGCTTGGAGTTCGTCCGGTGATGCTGAGATCCGACCCTCCGCTGCAATTCCGGCCGCTGCTGTCAGTATGTCACTCTCCGCAACGGGCTGGAGTATCCCGGTACAGTAGAGCAACAGAGCGGACAGCCTATCAACAGGAAGTGGCTTCAGCGTTCGTTTTCCCTCTTGAGCTTCTTTAGGCGAGCGTTGTCCAGTGCTCCCGCGATCAGAGCCCAGATGCCCTCGATATCCTCGTAGGCAGCAAACTCTACAACCGCCTGATTGTTCTGCGCCATCCGCGCGGGGCCTTTGGCAATGTATCCCTCTTTGTACTCCGCCCGGTCGTCAATGATTACAAGAAGCCGCTGGGCGATGCGTTCACTGACCGCAAACATACCGAGTTCGGCGAACGACCCGGCAGAGCACGGGAATACAATGGTCAACTCAGCGAAGCCGCTCGCGAGGAAGAACTCATGGTCAGCGTGGCTGATTCGCGCCCGCAAGGCTTTCTGCGCTGCCTTGTAGAGTCCCGTGTCCTCGCCCAGCATCACGGTGCATCCCGACCGCTCCAGGCGGCCCATGATCTCATACCGCAACCGGGCCTCCGGACGCTCGTAAGCGCATTCGCCGCGCGTGATCCGTGCGCCGCACAAGAACACCTTCAGAGGCGTCCTGTCAACCTTAGTTGCCAGCCATTCCCCAAATGCCTCTCCCGCCACGTCGACGGGTGGCCTAGCGATCCCCTCACGTCGCTCAAGTGTAGTGGTAGCCATGCCGCGACCTTCCGCCTGTCCCAGCCTCAGATCGTGCGAATCACCTAGAGTGCTTTTCGGCATGGCAGCGCAAGAGTCCTTCCAAAGTCGCCAACCATCCGAACTAATTGCTCCCGTCACGGCAGCTCCGGAGCGTCCCGGCGGTGCCCCGACAGCAGAGGAGCCGGAAGGGGAGGGCCGGATAGGTGCAGAAAGAGTCTAGTAAGGCGGGAAGCGCGAGGAGACGAGTGATGAGCGAGAACCAGAATCCATTTCATTGGCGAGGGACGGTCACGGATACCGCGGCGTTCATTGGCCGAGACCTGGACATGCAGGCCATCTTCACGCGGCTGAAGACGCTGAGTTGCGTGTCGGTGGTGGGGGATCGGCGGATCGGGAAGTCGTCTCTGCTCTATCAGGCCGCGTCGCGCGCGGGGAAGCTGTTGGGGCCGAACTGCCGGCCCGTGTACATAGACCTGCTGAGCGCGAAGCACCACACGCTGGACGGGCTGCTGCGCGCTCTCGCGCACGGCTTCACGGATGACGACGTGGCCCTGATGGGGTGGACGAGTCCGGAGAAGCTGTCCGCCTTCGAGGATGCGGTGCGGCAGGTGCGGACCAAGGGCATCTTGCCGGTGGCGTTCCTGGACGAGTTCGAGAGCGTGGCGGGTCGCAAAGAGGAGTTCGGGGACAGCCTGCTGGAGTCGTGGCGCAGCCTGGGCAATGACGGGCAGATGGCCTTCGTCACCTCCTCGGCCCAGCCGCTGGACCGGGTGACGCACGAGTCGGGGTTCACCTCCTCTTTCTATAATATCTTCGCGCAGACCAAGCTGGGGGAGTTCTCGGACCGGGACGCGCGGTCGTTCGTGCTGCACGCGGTGCGCGCGGGGAACTTCGACCCGCCAGACGAGACGTTCTTGCTGCGGGCCGGGGGGCGGCATCCGCTGAAGATGCAGGTGGCGGCGTGGCATCTCTATGAGGCGAAGCAGACGGGGCAGGTGGACTTCGGGGTGTTGCAGCAGCGGATTCAGGAAGAAGTGTCGGGAATGATGAAAGGCTAAGTAAAAAGTAAAAAGGCAAAACCAGAACCAATCGGTTGTTTTTTCCTCTTACTTTTCCTTGACCGCGGAGCGGTTTAGTGCTTCACTCATTCGTGAACCTCTACCGGGCGTTGTGTCTGCCTTCGGCGTTCAGCGAGGAGACGCGGCGGCTGGGCCCGTGGCAGCGTCTCGGCTTCATGATCCGCATGACCCCCGCGATTCTGGCGGCGCAGATGGTGCTGGGGGGGATCATCGTGCTGCTCGCGCAGATCTTCCACGTGACGCCGAACTGGTGGGGTCATGGGCTTGTGGCGGCGGTGTTGAGCCTGCTGATGGGGATAGGACTGGGGCTGGTCTGGAACACCACTTTCGGCGCGAGCTGGGCGGTGGTATGGGGGCTGACGGCCTGGGCCGTGAAGGACGTGATTCTGCCTGTCGTGTGCGTGGGGGCGGGCTGTGGAACCACGGGGGAAGCCATCCAGACCTGGGGGCCGGTGGCGCTGGCGGCCGGCGTGGGGATGGGCACGGCGATGCGAACGCCCACGGGGGTGCTCTGGGGGATCGCGGCGGCCTTGGCGATCGGCGCGGGGGCCGCGCCGGACTGGCGCGCGCCGGTGATGGCGATCCTGCTGGCGGCCTTCGTGATCGGCTACTTTCGCGGTGAGTGGTACCCCATCGACGCGGTGGTGACGCGGTGGCAGTTGGGGATGGCGCGGCGGTATCCGAAGCACGCGCGGGAGTACCTGAAGAAATCTCCCATCTACTGGCGCGAACCAATCTGGCTGACTCTGCCCGGTCTACGGTCCTTCTTGCGGCTCGTGGGAGAACAGGACTTCCCGGCGGGGATTGCGGAGTGCCTGTTCATCATCTCCGCGCGCCCCAGCCAGTCCCGGAACGCGCGGATGGCCTTGATGGAGGTGGTGGCGGACCACCTCGGCGACCTGGAGACGGTGCAGGAGATCGCCGCCGCCGCGGGAGAGTTGGGGCACGCGACGGCGGAACAGGTGGCGCTGCCCGGCCCTCTGGAGGAGGCCTTACCGGGGCTGGAGCAACTGGCGCAGCACGCCCAGCAGCACCTCACCGCCATCCTCCCACACAACCAGCGGCGCGCGCTGGAGAAGCTGCGGGACGGGGCCGACGACCTGGCGCGGCGACTGGCGCTCTCCGGGGACAGTATCTCGCGGATGCTGGTGGGGGTGGCCACGAAGTGGGGAGATATAGCCGACGCGGAGCTGCTCGAGATGGGGGAGGAAGAGGCGGACACCGGGTACGTCCACAACCCCTTCATCTTCGGGCAGCCGATTGAGGAGACGGAGACCAACCTCTTTGTGGGCCGTCGAGATACCGTGAAGGAAATCGAGATCAGCCTGCTCGGGGGAGAGCAGAAGCCGGCCTTGGTGTTGTGGGGGCCGCGGCGGATGGGGAAGACGTCGGTGCTGTTGCAACTCCCGCGGCTGTTGGGTCCGGGATTCGTGCCCGCCTTCGTGGACGTGCAGTCCGTGCAGGTCCGGGAGAGCCTGGCGGCATTTTTCCACAGCGTGACGGCGGCGGCCGGGCAGGCCCTGCGGCGGCGCGGGCTGTCGGTGGCGGCGCTGGAGCTGGCCGATCTCGGCGTCAATCCGTTCACGGCGTTCTCGGAATGGATGGCGGAGATCGAGAAGGCGCTCGCGCACGAGAAGCACCTGCTGCTCTGCCTGGACGAGTTCGAGCGGCTCGATGTGAGCATCCGCGAGGGGCATCTGCCGAAGGAACTGATGGACGAGATCCGCCACATCATCCAACATCACCCGCGGATCGTGCTGCTGTTCGCCGGCTCGCACCGGCCGGATGAGTTGGAGTTGAACTGGCCGGACGCGCTGATCAGCACGAAGATGGTGCGGGTGAGCTACTTGTCGGCCGAGGAGGTGACGCAGCTCGTCACCGCCCCGGTGCCGGGCTTCCCCGTCACGTATGAGGAGGGCAGCATC
>CAZUGW010000249.1:3838-5384 GCA_964620055.1 uncultured bacterium | reverse complement strand
TCCACCGCGATGATCAGCAGATTGGGGCGAGACCGCTTGAGGACGCCCCGCGCGCGCACTGCCTCCGCCTCTCCTCCCACCCACAGGACAACGCCGAGCAGGAGTACCGTCACCGAGAGAAGGTGCAGCCGACGCAACGCCACCGGCCGGCGAACGCGGCCGCCCACGACCCGCGCCAGAAACTGCACGGGACGGCCGAGAGCCGAATAGACCGCGACCGCGCCCAGCAGACCCGCGCAGGCCAGCTCCCCCATCAGCAGGCCGGGCGCGACGCGACTCCAGAGATGCGCCAGGGCCACGATGTAACCGAGCCAGACGAGGATCGTCCACACTCCCTCGACTGACCCGGCGGGCGGACTCTCCTCGGAAGTGCGGGACAGCAGGAAAGCGGTCGTCATCGCCCAGAAGACGAAGAGGCCGGCGCCGAATACCTCCCGCGCGGAGCGTCCGAGGATCTCGGGGGCCTCGGCGGGCAGGAGGACGAGGGAGAGGGCCAGCGCCGTCGTCAGTATCATCGCCAGGGCGAGCCGCCTCTCCACCACCGGCGCGGCGGAGGCGGCCACGTCAGCCGCGCTGTCAGGGGGGACCGATACCGCTGGCCGGCGAGGCGCCATCCACACCGCTAAGAAGGCGCCGGTCCCCACACCAACCACTGCCCCGACCATCGCCCCATGGTTGGCGAGCCAGAGCGCGGTGTGCCACAGGCCTTGCGCAAAGTACCGGTTGGCGCTGATCTCCAGGCCCGCGATCCAGATCCCGGTGACCATTCCGGCACAGGCGGGGAACGCTACCGCGCGCCGGAACACTCGTAGCCATGCCTTCATGCGGACGATCTCCAAGGTTCATTTTCGGCGCCTCCGCCACGATCCCTTCAGTAGGCGCCTTGTGCCGTAACCACCAGGAGGCGCCGATCGTGTAACTGCAAAACGCTGCAGGGCAAGACGCGACTTGAGAGGACGGTAGTGGTCTGAGCTCATGCTCCTTGCCCATTGTCGTGACGCGCGGTATCATGGACCCGCAAGGGGGGGACGGCGCTGAGAACCGAGCGGGTGTTCAAACTCAGTCTGGTCCGGATGGCAACGCAGGCGGACCCGGAGCGGGTGTTTCACGGTGTCGGCGACTCGCTCCCGGAATGCCGCGCCTCCTCGCTCCGTTGCTACCACACCCACGTCGCGCGGGAATACGAGTTCGCCCAGGTGCTCCGCGGCAAGGCCTACATCGCGCTCCCGAGCGGCCTCGCCGAGGTGGGGCCGCAGGACCTGCTCGTCATCAACAAGGGGGTGAAGCACGCCGAGCTTATCACCACCCCCCCGCAGCGCTGCGAGATCTTCTGGTGTCACGTCCGCGGCCGCGTCGCGCTGCTCTCCCAGACCGCCTTCGCGCAGCCCGCCACGTTTCACCACATTCAACCCCTGGAACTGCCCGGGCGCACCGACCTGGAGAGCATCGCCGCCGCCCTGTGCCGGGAGCTGACGGCCCGCGAGTGGGGCTGGAAAGAATCGTTCCGGGGGCTGCTGCACTATCTCATCTCGATTCTGGTGCGCCG
>CAZUGW010000249.1:0-3828 GCA_964620055.1 uncultured bacterium | reverse complement strand
GAATCGCCCTCGGTGGACACCGATCCGCGGGCGTGGCAGACGGTCCGGGCGGTGATGGAGTTCTGCGAGGCGAATTACCGGCGGCGGGTCAGGCTGGAGGAACTCGCCGCCTTCGTAGGATATAGCCCCAGTCACCTCAGCCGGCTCATCTCCCGCCATTTGGGCCGGTCGTTTCTCGAGCATCTCCTCGCCCTGCGGATGGAGGCGGCGATGCAACTCCTGGAGACGGCCGATCCCTCCGTGCGCGAGGTCGCTCAGTCGCTCGGCTATGCCGATCCGGCCCACTTCACCCGCGCCTTCACGAAATTCACCGGGCTCTCCCCGGGGAGCTACCGCCGCCGCTCGCTCAGCCCATGACCCGCGCCGCTCGCGATCACGACACCCCCTCCTCTCTCTTCCGCTCCAGGCTGCTGGAGCTGGCCGCGCGGCGCGGCGCTCCGGACCTGCTCTTCGCGCCTTCCAGCGGAGCCCGTCCCTCGCCCGGCGCGCCCGGTCAGCCCGCTACCGTCTCCGCCACCGACAGTCACGGGCCGGAACTCATCCTCGTCACCGCGGGACACGCGCGGATCGCCAGCGCCGGTGCGGTGTTCGATCTGACGCCCGGGCGCCTGCTGACGTTGGATCGCGGGGCCGAGCACTACGAGCTTCCGGCCGAGCCGGAGATCCCGTATGAGATGTTCTGGTGCACCTTGGAGGGGACGCAGGCGATTCTCGGAAGTCACTCCTACCGCCCTCCGGGGATCTACCGAACCCACGCCACCACGTCTCTGGAGGGACAGACCGATCTCGAGAGCATCGCTGGCGCGGTGGCCTCGGAGTTGCGCAACCGGCACTGGGGTTGGCAGGACGCCGCGCACGGGCTGCTCAAGTACCTCTCCCGGGTGCTCATCCGGCGTCTCCAGCGGAGCGCCGGCGTTGCCCTTCGGACTGAGGAGTCTCCCGCGGTGGCCGCCGATCCGCACACCTGGCGCATTATCCGGGCGACTCTGCTATTCTGCGATCTGAACTTCCGGCGCAACGTGCGGCTCAACGACGCGGCGAAAGCCGTGGGCTACAGCCCCGGCTACCTCAGCCACCTTCTCTCCACCCACCTCGGCCACACCTTCTCCGAGCACCTCCAGGGGCTGCGTATGGAAGCGGGACGACGATTGCTAGATACGACCGACCTGAGCGTGCGCGAGATCGCCCATCACATCGGTTACGGGGAACCGTCCAACTTCAGCCACGCCTTCACCCGCGTCGTCGGGCTCTCCCCCAAAGCCTACCGCGAACGCCAGCGCGGCCTCTGATCGCCCCCCACATCATCGCATCTCCGCACATCCTTTCCTGCGACGCGAACATGTACCCGCCCAAGACGGCGTGTTAGGGTCTTGGCCTGCGCCGATCTCACGCGCAGAAGGAGGTGATGCGAGGGCCGCACCGCCGTGCCGATGGTGAAGTGCATATTCACTGTGGAGGGATGGAACTCATGAGAACGTGCTTGCTGTCGCTGGTTATGTTTGCCTTGCTCGTCTGCTGCGGCGCCGCCGCGATGGGTGCCACCTACTATGTCGCGACCACGGGGAGCGACTCGAACCCCGGGACCATCGCTCAGCCGTGGCGGACCCTGGATTACGCCGTGCAGACCATCGCCAACGGCGACACCATCCAGGTGCGCGCCGGCACGTATGTCGGCTGCCTGATCGAGAACCCCGGTGTCTCCGGGGGCGTGAAGACCCTGATGTCCTACCCGGGGGAGGCCGTGCTGGTCAACACCCCCGGCCCGCGGAACCGCCATAACAGCATCATCGAGGTGGAGAACGCGAGCCTGCCGGACGGGCTGGTGAAGTACTGGACCATTGATGGCTTCGAGATCGCCAACTCCCCCGACCACTACGGCGCGGACCTGCGCTCCACCACGTACTGCACCGTGCGGAACTGCTACGCGCATAACAACGGGCTGACGGGCATCTTCATCGCCCACGGCTACTACTCCACCATGAACAACAACGAGTCGGCCTACAATGGCGAGCACGGCAGCTACTACTCGGACGACAGCGACTACGGCATCGAGTACCTGAACCTGATGCACCACAACGATAAGATGGGGATGCACCACAACGGCGGCGCAGGCTATGGCGCGGGAGACGGCCTGAACACCGCCTACCTCTGCGAGCGCAACATCATCTGGGAGAACGGCTTGGGCGGTGGCGCTGCGATTGACCTGGACGGCTCGGTAAACTCCATCGTGCGCAACAACCTAGTGTACAACAACCACGCCTCCGGGATAGGCGTTTACGCGATTGGCGGGGCGGCCGGTCCGACGGGATGCAAGGTGTACAACAACACCGTGGTGATGGCCTCCGGGGCCCGCAACGTAGTCTATATACCGAAGAGCGCGAAAGGCCGCCCCAACCCGAGCGCGAACCTGCTGAAGAACAATGTGCTCTACACGCCGGATACCACGAAGTGCACGGTCTTCACCTTTGCCGCCTCCGTCTTTGCGGCCGGCGGCAGTGACTACAACGCGGTGGTGAATCGCTTCAACATCAGCGGCAAGGAGACCCAAGGCAACATCATTACACTCGCGCAGTGGCAGACCTATGGGCTGGACACCCACTCGTTCCTGTCCACCCCGACTGCCCTCTTCGTAGATCCGACCAACGGGAACTACCACCTGAAGGCCGGTTCGCCCGCGGCAAACACGGGCACGAACCTCAGCCCGGACGTGACGAACGACCTGGACGGCGAGGCGCGGCCGCAAGGTTCGGCCTACGACATAGGCTGCTACGAGGACTGGTAATTCGCCATCTGTATCTCAGTCCCCCGCCCGGAGGGCCCGGTTCGCCGGGCCCTCCGGCTCATTCGCGCCGTTCCGTTCGATCCTGAGCCCCGCGTCTCTACTGGGCAATCCCGGGACACGCTGGGCCTTGCGTGCCTACCACCCCTTCTCCCCATACCGATCCAGGGATACGAACTCCGCCATCGTCATGCGGGGCCGCGCCTCGGGTCGGTCAGCCGGGAGGCCGATGGGCGTGAGGGCGATGACCGTGTGATCCTCCGGCAGCCCCAGCACTTCTTTCACCTGGGCCTGGTCGAAGGCCCCGACCCAGCAGGTGCCATAGCCCAAGGAGGTGGCGGCGATCACCATATTCTCCAGGGCGATGGCCACGTCTATGGCGTACCACTTCTCGTTCACCGCGGGCCGGCCGACGCCGGCGAGGATGGCTCCCGCGTCGGCCATCCAACCCTGGTTGGCGCAGGCCGCGGCCAGCCGCTGCTTCTGCTCCTCGTCGCGGACCACGACGAAATGCCACGGCTGGCGATTGCCGGCCGACGGCGCACACCTCCCGGCCTCACAGATCGCCTTCAAGTCCTTGTCCGGCAGCGGCTTCGGTTGATACGTCCTGATGCTTCGTCGCTCCATCATGGCGCGAATCGCGTCCGTGGGCACAGTCGCTAACCTCCTCGCCTTCTTGCTCTCACGTTCTTGCTACTGCTTGTTATTCTTGTCTTCTTGTTTTTGCCTTTTTACTTTTGCCTTTTTACTTCTCTCGCACCTCTCCCAATACCTCGCGCAGTCGCGCGACGCTGATCGCGCCCGCGCGCAGCACCTCCGGTGGGTCAGCTACGAAACTCACCACGGTGGATTCGTGCGCGAACTTGGTCGGCCCCGCGTCGAGCACCAGGCTCACCAGCCCATTCAACTGCTCCAGCGCCTCCTCCGCGGTCACCGGGCTGGGTCCGCCACTCACGTTCGCGCTGGTGCTGGCGAGGCCGCCGCCGACGTACATCGCCACCTCCCGCGGCACCAGGTGCGCGGGGAGACGCAGCCCGATGGTCTCCTTG